>NZ_JBQFRV010000004.1:0-290053 GCF_056537565.1 Ruegeria sp. C8 | reverse complement strand
CCGTCAGCCAGAAAAGATCAGACATGGTCACCGCTCGATTTTCGAACCGTGAATCACGCAGCAAAGCGGAAATCAATGGGTCCTGACCCTAACCGTACTGATGGCGCGCCGCCGTCCATCGGTATCCGTCAGCGGCTGTTTCCAGATATCCCAGACCGGGAAGAGAGATGTGCGACCCGCCCATCATTATGCGATCCGCAGCAACCATATCCATAGTCTTGACGCGGGTTTCACGTGCCAAATCCTGATCAGTGTCAAAGCCAATGGTCACGGCGGGCATAGCGAGTTGCACCGCTGGAACATGAACAATGTCGGCCGCAATAAGCAGGACATCGCCGTCACTTTCGAGCATCAGGCCCGTATGGCCGACGGTGTGGCCGGGCAGCGCCATAGTCGAGAGCCCAGGAGCGATTGCGGTTTCTTCAGCGCCAAAAGGCTCAATCCGTTCGCCAAAACCATCGAGGGCGGAGCGTGCAAGGTCAAACGCAGCTTTGAAGGCATCGGGAGCCTGCGCCTGAATCTCCTCGCTGGTCCAGAAATCGATGTCAGCGCTCGCTACCCGGAGTGTCGCGTTCAAATAAGGATTACCAGCTGGCGAAACCGTGCCGCCGATGTGATCGCCGTGCAGATGGGTGAAGACCACCGTGTCAATAGCGGCCGGATCAAAGCCGAGGGCGTTCATCACGGAGGGCAACTTGCCAAGGGTCGGTCCGAAGATTTCGCCGGTCCCCGCGTCGACCAATATTTTTCTATCACCAATTTCGACCAAAAACGCATTGACCGCGCTCGGATGCGCGTCGGTGGCTATGTGCGCATTGTCGAGCAAGGTCGCGAACTCTTCCGGTGTTACACCGGAGAGCATTTCAGGTCCGATCGAAATGAACCCATCGGACAGCACGTGCACCGTCGCCGAGCCCACCTGGTAGCGCCGCGCCGCTACGAGGCCCTCCGCTCCGAGGGGCGCGACGTTCCACCCCAATGCAGCGAGGCCCGAAGTGATGCCTGTTCCGGCCAAGAATACGCGTCTGTCCATGATTGTTCTCCCAAATTTCTCGAGACTACCCCTCACTGTTGCTACCCTAGCAGTAATGGGGACGGCGTGACACTAAGGTTGAATGCGGCGCCCGTTGAAAATTCAGTGATCGGCCAATCGCCGCTCGGTCTAGGCGAGCTCTGCAAAGGAAATCCATTGATTGCCGCGCAATCGACAAAGGTCCGGTATCACTGGCTGCGCTGCAACGCCCAAGTGTTCTGGCGAACGACCGCTTTGGGCCGTCCTCAAGAGAGCGCTCTAGTCCTCAAACGAAAATGCTGCGCTTGCCTAAAGGTCTGCCTTAAATCCAGGCCGGACGTGTCGAATGCGCTTCAACCGACTTTCTTGGAGTACATGTGCGAATTCGTTGTTGAAAGGTCAGGTGATAATTCGAAACCTGCCTTTTCAAGCACCCGAGCGCTTGCCGGGTTTTCAATGCTGACACCTCCCAGCAGCCTCACCGGGCCGTCCTTTTCTGCCGCTGACACCAAACCTTGGACGAGTTCTGTTGCGACCCCCTGACCCCAAGTTGCTTCACCGAGCAAATAGCCAATATGAAGTTCTGGCGCTTGCGAGTCACTGGGGTCGGACGCCAAAATCAACAGTCCGACTAATTCGGAGCTGTGCCTCCAGTTGACACGAAAAACGTCGCTTTCCTCAGCGCGTTCGTCCACCCAAGAAGCAATGTCGTCATCTCCGCTCAGGTGCAGAGGTGATGGAAGATGCTCAAGCACACGGCGTGACAATATCGCAGACAAAGCAATCTCCAGCCCTCGGCGCGCTTCCCGGTCTCCCAATGTCGATTGCCAACTGTGAACCGAAAGCCTTTCAGTGAGGAACGGATCCATGTGTCAGGTACCAGCATTTGAACTGAAGATGTCGTGAAGATACCGGATCACGGTGAAAAGTCGAATGTCCGTTTCGTCCGCACAGCGGTCATTGATGCACTACGCTGCCAACGACTGCTTCGAGCCCATTTTGACCGATGCTGCGCGATGTCCTAATGACAGCAATGCGCAGAAAGCGGACTTTGCAAAATCTTGGGTACAGATCGTATTAGAAGTCTATTTTCTCAGAACTCTGGGCCTAAGCATCGATGGCTGGGGATTAGAAGCGCGAACGACGGATTCAGTTTCAAGGTTCAAATCCAACTCAGCGGATCGCCCAGAGACTGTTGATCTTCCCCGAGTTTAGAGCGGAGTGAACAGATAGAATGATGCGGCGTGACGCCAATTTGTTTCCTACCGACCCGGAGCGGGCAGGGATTGGCTCAAGGCAGTTCCAAGAAGGGTCAAGATAAACGCAGAAAACAAATCGCTGAACAGAGTTCTGGACTGTGACATAGATGATCTTCGCCGAGGTTGGGTGTGGGTGAACTAGTAGTTGAAACGCAAACCTAAGCCGGCACCTTTATCGTAGGGGCGGTCGGAACCTATACCGATGAGGAAATCAGCATAAATTGCGATGCCAGGACTGAGGTTCTTGCCAATCTGGAACTCAGCGGTCGCTGGCCAAGCATCGTTCTCCCAGTCATATGGTGCTTTGATATCAGCCTTGGCCCAGTACCCATCGCCAAACGGTTGTAGCGCAATCAACCGCATCGCGGTTTGGTTTATGTCCGTCGGGCCATTGTATGAAGCAAAATGCTGGAGCAGTGGGATCAGCGTCAGCCCTGATTTTGTGTTTGCAAAGGCGAACCCGCCAAAAGGCGCAATTTGATCGGACCCGGTTCCGATCCCTTTTCCCGGGTCGCCAAAGTCCAGTATCCACTCCAGACCAATGGCCGACTTGATGGCCCACGTTTCGTTGATCGGTCTCTGAGAAGGGAAATAGATCGCTTTGAGGCTCAATTTCTCAAAGTCAGTGAACCGAGTTCCAGTCACATCCGTTGAGTTGTAGTGCAACTCATATTTCAGTTTCAGATCAGGCCGCAGCATGTATGCGCCATCTATAAAGGCGTCCTGCTTGTCAGCACCGTTGCCCAAATCAAAATACTGATACCGGATGTCCGTGTTGTTGACTGCGGCCAAAGGGTTTGAAGCGTTTTCATCGGCGATTGCTGGGGCCGCAACAATGCCAGTCGCCAATGCAAGGACAAGCGCTTGGATTTTCATATTGTTTCCAGAATTTTTGTTGTGGATGCCAAGCCCCACATCAAGCATATCATTATCTGATGCGGGGCTTGCATGACTCTTATCAGCTTCACCTTTTAGTCGGGCTGAATGTCCCGCTTGGCGACAAAGGCATCCACCGCTGCGACGGTTTCAGGACGAAGGTTCACGATACCTTCATAGGGACGTCCAGTCGCGGCCGGTTGATCGGGGTACATTTCCTTGAATTTCAGGTGGCGGGCAATAATGCGGTTAAACTCGTGTCCAGCCCATGCTCCGATCTCGGTCGATACGCTCTGTTCTTCGCGGGGGTCGCGGAACAGGTTGTAGAACTTGGCCACGATAGCATTTTCACCTTTGGCCGGAACTTTGAGTTTGATGTGTTCCTTTACCACCTCTTTCAGCGAATTGATCGAGTAGATCAGTACATGATCCCTGCGCCCATGCGTATCGCCAATAAACATCAGGGACGTCTGATCGACACCGTCAATGATCCGGTCGCGGGGGATGGCATCCATCGCTCCGCCGATACGCGCAATTGACGTGAACAAATCAGAGATATGAATAATGTCAGATACAATCGAGTCTCCCTCGATCAAGCCGGGCAGGCGGGCAAACGCGTCCACCCGAACGCCTCCTTCAGACGTATCGGCCTTGCCGCCGCGGAAGACCAGCGGCGAAAACCCACTGCCGGGGGCATATTTGGTGAAGTGACCGTTGTCGCCCATCAAAACGATTAGGGTATTGTCCCTGAGCCCCAGCGCATCGACTTCGTTCAGAATGACCCCGATCCATTCATCCAGCTCTTCCATGCTTTCAACGAATGTACCGCCGTTGGGTGTCGTGAACGCCTCTCTCGTCGTGCGCGTTGTCGACAGAGGGACAAGCGGCCAGTATTGCAGGAAGAACGGTTCATCCCGTTCTGCTAGCAGGCGCAACTGTTCCATCGCCTGTGCCTGATAGCGGATATTCATTTCATTGTATTTGTCCTGGGTCCATTTCTCACCCGGTTCCATATGGACTTCGCGAACCTCCCCGCCAATAACAGCTTCAAGGCCGGTAATCATGTGTCCCGGATCAGGGCGAAACCAATCATCCAGCGTGTATTTGGAATTGTAGTTGTCTTCCCCTATGGCCATGGTGATTTCTTCCTTGGCTGCATCTTCGTTGAAGATGGCCAACTGGCCCTGCTGATGGATGGGGAACGCGGCGTAGTCAAAGCCCTGATAAGTAGGCCAGGATTCCTGAATGTCGCCCATGTGCCATTTGCCAACATGCGAGGTGTTGTAGCCTACGGATTTCAGAACTTCGGCAATTGTGACTTCTTCATCGGCAAGGCCAAAACCTGAAATATCGACGGCCGTATCGCCCATCCCATTGCGATACGGCTGGCGACCCGTCATGAAGGCGACCCGCGACGGTGTACAGGACGGCTCGGTATACATGCGCGCAAACCGCATGCTTTCCTCTGCGAGCGCGTTGATATTGGGCGTCGAATACCCGCGTATCGCGTTCATCTCGGGCATACCCATGTCGCCAAAACCCATATCGTCAATAAGGATGTAGAAGATGTTTGGAGGGTTCCCTCCGTTTTTCTCACGAAAATCGGCCAGCAGTTGGTCAACCTGTGCGTCGTTCTCGACCCAAACGGCTTCGTTTTGCTGCTTCAGCACATAGTATTCCGCATCATGCACGATATTGCTGTCCTGAGCTGCCGCCGTGATAGCGGAGCCGGCAAAGACCAGCGCGGAGAGGAACAGTTTTGATTTCATGAGATACCCCTGTTTCATGATTTACTTGTTTTCAGACCTTCAAGGATCAGATGATGGCAAAAGGTTGAAAGGGAGAGTTCGCTGTCTTCAGCCTGTGAGCGCAACAACTCTTTTTCGCTTTTGGTTAGCAGCGTTACGACGCGTTCGGTGCGCGCAGTATCGTCAGGCAACGATGGGCGTCCGAACCTCTTCCCTCTCGATTTGTCTGCTTTGTCTTGCAATTGTCCAAGCCTACATATTCGAATAACATTTCATGAAAACTACCTGCGGGGCGGAATGGACGACATCAAAAAACGATCAGCCCCCAAAAAAACCTGCGCCCCAAACACACTTTTTTTGCAGGACCCTTCGCAATTCCGCGAGCTGTCCCAATGGGATGTCGAGCTACGCCAAATCGAAGAGGGAACTATGAACTCTTCGGTATCCGTTTGGGCAGGTCTTGACCTTCAAATGATTGATTTGTCGTTTGATAAGGCTGTGTACCAAACCGGTGTTTCTCGCCCTGACATTCTAGCGTTTGGCTTACCAGACAAAGGGAGTGTACGGACTTGGCTTAACGGCTCACCCTCAGACACCGCTCTGATGAATTTTGGTAGCGGAGACCCTTTTGAAGGCGTGAGCAATTCAACGCTCACAGGCCTGACCTTTGGCATCGACATCCGAAGGGCTCAACGGATCGCCAACGATTGCGGTCTTGATATCAGCACCGTGCGAAATGACGCTATAAGATCTTTCGTTAGCGACGCTGGCAAGCTTCATTCCTTAGTCAAAAACAAAGCGCGCTTTCTAATTGGATCAGCGGCCGGACCAAGCTCTGATAGTGAAGAGAGTGATATGATCTTAGAGCTTCTGGAAATGCTGGTGGTAGGCGAAAAATGGAGTGATCGGCGAAACAGTAAAAATAGAACCCGTTTAGCACAACAAGCCGTTGAGTTCATGCGGGCCCATTTGATGGATAACGTGTCAATCGGTGAAGTATGTGCAGATATTCAGGTATCCGCATGCACTCTTCGTCGCGCGTTTCAGGAAACATATGGGGTGAGCCCCAAGCAGTTTTATCTAAGAGCCCGTCTCGGTTCTGTGCGCCATGAACTGGTATCCTGCTCGCCAGAGGAGAGTATATCGGACATCGCAAACGCTTACGGATTTTGGCACATGGGTCAGTTCGCGCGAGACTACAGAGCACTCTTTGGACAACTGCCGACACAAACGTTGTCAGGCAAAATGAACTGAAACAGAGCTTGGCAGTACGCGGCCTAACTTGTCCGCAACACTAGAATTGCAAAGTCGGATTTTGAAGGTCCGCTTAGGGCTGAGACCAGTCATCAGAAAGCGATGAGTCTACGGCAACTTTGTCCGCATCTCGGAAGTCACCATGCTTGGAATTGAAGGTCTGGTTTGGGCTGGATGCGGGCCTATGCATTGATAGTGCGGATGGACGCAAAGTCCGCAAAGAGGTCATTCTCTGAATTCTGCTGAACAGCAGCATTGAGCTCAAAGCGGACACAATGGTATCAGTTTCCAAGAAAAATTGAGGTGCCGTAAATCAGCGTTACACTTACTCGTGCAAGCCGGCCAAACGCAGAGACGCGCAGTCTTTCTCCAATCGTACTATATCAGAGAAAAGCTGAGTTTTCGCCCAATCCGATATGGAAAATTGAGGACGGTTTTTCATCACATTCCGTGCTTCATCGCGAGCGGCCTCAAGGTTCTCCGACTCTACATGGACGAGTACGAGGTCGAGGTGACCAAAGCCTTCTACCCTTTGACCATATCCGGTGACAGCTTCCTTGGCTTCCTCGTATTGACCGTCAAGTCAAAGGACTAAACCCAGAACGCCTGCATACCAACCTGGGTAGTGAGGGTTCAAGGTAGTGGCTTGCCGCGCCACGCGGATAGCTTCTTTTGCCTGTCCATTGAATGCGAATGTAATCGACAACCTTGCAGCCAAATCTGCATGGTTTGGATTTAGCTCCAGTGCTTCATTGAACTTCTCTATAGCCGACACAAGCTTGCCATCTATTGCATCCGCGAAACCTGCAATTGCGTAAGCCTCTGGGTTATAGCTGTCTATTTCCAGAGCACGCCGAACGCATTCACGTGCCTCTGCCAGCTCAGCACTTCGGTCTGTTACAAAGCCGCGCCTTGCTTCGACAATACAAATGAACCCCAAATTACAATGTGGCGCAGAGCAGTTAGGATCAAGAGAAATTGCCTTTTGCGCAAACCGGTGAGCGTCGGCCTGTGCTTCCTTTGTTATTCTGCGCGAAGCCTCCACGGCTTGCAATTGAGCAGTTCAGGCATCCAGATTCTTAGCCCCCGAACCTCTGAAACGGGCCATCTCACCCACCAAGAGCTCGACTTGAAGCTCGGTTGCTATCCTGAGGGCAATTTCATCTTGAACTTCGAATACGTCTTCTATGAGGCGATCATACCGGTCTGCCCAAATGTGCATTCCGGACTTCGCATCGATTTGCTGAGCAGTAATCCGCACACGATTACCGTTTTGGCGAACACTTCCCTCGAGAACAAGATCGACGCCCTGTTCCAGTCCGACCTATTTCACGTCCACCGAGCGCCCTTTGTAGACGAAAGCAGAATTGCGCGCGACGACCAGTAAGTTCGGCAGTTTTGACAGAGTGGTGATGACCTCTTCGGTAATGCCATCGGCAAAAAATTCCTGATCGGGGTCAGAAGAAAGACGGTCAAAGGGTAGGACACCGATCAGCAATGACTTCGAGTGAATAGCCGGCGTCAAGCGCGGTGGAGCGAAGCCAGGTGGCGACCATTGGAATACTTCAACTGGCGACGACGCGTTCTTAAACTGCCGTGCTCCAGCGCGGTGAAATTGCTCAGCGAGCCTCTCGCCAAGGCTGCGATAGACTACGTTGGAAATTAACACGGCCTCTTCGTTGGAAGCTTCTTGTAACCGAGCGGCAATATTGATGCCATCTCCGAAAATATCTTCTTCGTCGAATACGACATCTCCCAAATGAACACCTACTCGCAGCTTAAGTGAAGACTGAGCTGACACTTGGCTTTGTAGATCGAGGGCGCATCGCACAGCGTTCGAGACCGAGTTAAACTCGACTATCCATCCATCGCCCATCCTCTTTACGATATTGCCGCGATGATCACTAACCAATGGATCGAATAACTCTCGACGCAGGACACGGAGTTCGCTGAGAGTTTTGTTCTCATCCGCCTTTATCTGGCCCGAGTAGTTTACTACGTTGGCCGAAAGTACTGCGGAAAGTCTACGGTCTCCGCCACGTCGGGGGTGATTTTAGTGTCCAGCAAGTTCCTCTGCGCCTCGACGCGCTGGCGCGCGTCCTTGAGGCCGAAAGAGGGATAGGAGCCCAAGGTCATCTCACGCTGCTTACCATCGACCCTGTAGCGCCAGACCCATTTCTTGCCGCCTTTCGGGTGAACGATCAGCGTCAAGCCACCGCCATCTGCCAGCTTGATCTTTTTGTCGCCGGATTTCGCGGCCTTGATTTGTTTGTCAGTCAGTTTGGTCATCTTGCATACTTTCTCACTGGCGAACCCCACACAGACCCCCACAATGGGACCTCTGGCAGAGCCCGAGTTTCCTTGGGGGTGAGAAAGACTGGCACGTCAAAGGCCTTGTTTACAAAGCCGTGTGACTGCGAGTGAATTCGAACTGAGGAGAAAAATGGTGGAGCCTAGGGGAGTCGAACCCCTGACCTCTTGCATGCCATGCAAGCGCTCTCCCAACTGAGCTAAGGCCCCTTCCAAGTACTGCCGAAGCAGTGGGCGGACGTTTATGAGACAGCGCGCACGAGTGCAAGAGCAAATTTTGAATTTTGCGAAAAACTAGGCGCCGTCTCTCGCAACGAAAAAGGGCGACCACTGGCCGCCCCCGTATCGGATCAGTTTTCGTCTTCCGACGACATGTCCTTGATGTCGTCCAGCGAAACATCATCATTGCTGTCGTCGTCATCATCCAGCAGATCGTCATCCAGATCGACGTCGACATTGTCGTCATCATCCAGAACCAGATCATCCTCGGATGCGTTTTCGCGCGCTTTCTTGGTTGCCGCATCTTCGGCATCGGCGGCGATCATCCGGCTCTTGCCGGTTTCAAGTTCCACGATCTCGCCCGTGTAGGGGCTGACGATCGGGTCTTTGTTCAGGTCATAAAACCGCTTACCGGTGGTCGGACAAACGCGCTTTACGCCCCATTCTTCCTTGGGCATGTCAAATCCCCTTGATATCAGGTGAGTCGTCTAAAAGATTCAGTTCACCTGCCACAGGCGGCGGGTGCTGTCAAAGCCTTTGCGCGGAAGAGGACGGGATATGGGGGAACACGCTTTGCCGGGCAGGCCGCCAGTGCCGCTGACGCTGCGCAAATCCTCGCGGGCGCGACGGATCAGTCTGCGGATTTCCCAATTGGACGGACGAGTTACCCTGACTTATCCAAACGGCGTGCCCGAAGTCGAGGCGTTGAACTTCGCGCGTAGCAAGGAAGATTGGATCCGCCAGAATCTGGCGGGCCAGCCCGAGAGGGAGGACGTTCGCGTCGGCGGCCTGATCCCTGTCGAAGGCGTTGAACGCCGAATCGTCCCGGCAACCCGACGGCGCGTTCAGTTGGGCGCGGACACGGTGGCCGTCCCAGCAGGGGCTGAGGGGCGTCGATTGGCCCGCTTCCTCAAAGAACTTGCGCGGGATCGTTTGAGCGAGGCCTGTGATGACTACGCCGCCATTCTGGGCCGGTCCTACACGACCCTGTCACTGCGGGACACGCGGTCGCGCTGGGGGTCCTGCAGTTCCCACGGGGGGCTGATGTTCTCGTGGCGCTTGATTCTCGCCCCGCCTGAAGTTCTGCACTATGTCGCTGCGCATGAGGTGGCGCATCTGGCCGAGATGAACCACTCGCCGGCCTTCTGGGCACAGGTGGAGCGTATATTCGGCCCATATGATACCCCGCGTCGCTGGCTTAGGGACAATGGAGCCGTGTTGCATCGCTTCCGATTTGACTCACCAGCGAGTTGACGTCACCGAATTTTGTGATCACATGAGGGCATGATAACGACACGGCCCACGGACTCGAGTATCGCAACGCATGATCGGGTCTATCGCACCCTGAGATCGCGCATCCTGCACGGAGAGATTGCGCCGGGCGAGGCTTTGACCCTCAGGGGAATCGGCAAGGAATTTGACGTCTCGATGACGCCGGCGCGCGAAGCGGTGCGCCGGTTGGCGGCTGAGGGGGCTTTGTTTCTCTCCTCGTCGGGGCGCGTCTCGACGCCTGAGCTGACAAATGACCGGATTGAAGAGCTGGCAGCCCTGAGGGCGCTGTTGGAGGTTGAGTTGGCCAGCCGTGCTTTGCCTCGCGCGCACATGGCGCTGATCGACCGGTTGCAGAGCATCAATATGAACGTCGCCGAGATGGTGACCAAGCGCGATGCAGTGGGCTATATCCGGACAAACCTGGAATTTCACCGAACGCTCTATCTGCGCGCTCAGGCGCCTGCGATGTTGGCCATGGCGGAAACCGTTTGGCTACAGCTTGGGCCGACCATGCGTGCGCTTTATGGCCGTTTGCGGCGAACAGAGCCGCCGCATTACCATAAGCTGATCATCGCTGCGTTGAAAGCGGGGGACGAGCCGGGCCTGCGCCTCGCGGTTCGCTCGGACGTGACGCAGGGCTTGCGGTTGCTGGTCAGTTAGATCGCTTTGCGTTGATTTGAATCGAAATACGCTGCCTCTTCCTAAGGTCGAACGCGCATTTCGATGGCCTTGCTTCAGGTAAACGCAAAACGCTTTAGGCGGCCAATTGCCGAACGGCCTTTTTGGCTGTCGCTCTGATCGGTCGTTCTGGTTTGCTGGCGCGGACTGCGCTACGCTAAGGCAAATCACAAACCAGAGCAGATTTCAGCCATGATCAATAGACGCAGTTTTTCACTCGGCCTCGGTGCGGCATTTTTGGCGGCGTGCAGTGATGCGACCACTCCGGCGCGCGCGCCTGCATCCAGAATGCAGCCTGTTTCCAATGCGGGCTATGATGCCTGGGTGGCAGGTTTCAAATCCCGCGCTTCTTCGCAGGGCATCTCACAATCCACGCTGAACCGCGCGTTTCAGGGGGCAGGGTATCTGCCCGGCGTGATCGAACGGGACCGCAATCAGGTCGAGTTCAAACGCTCGCTTGAGGACTATCTGGCCATCGCCGCCTCGGATGAGCGGATCAGCACCGGCAAACAGATGCTGCAACGCCACAACGGCGTTCTGTCGCAGATTGAGGCGCAATACGGCGTCGACAAAGAGGTCGTTGTGGCCGTCTGGGGGCTGGAAAGCCGCTATGGCGCGCGCCGCGGTGATGTGCCGGTGATATCGGCAACCTCGACCTTGGCCTATGACGGGCGGCGCGGTGCGTTTTTCGAAAAGCAACTGATCGCGGCCTTGCAGATCATTCAAGCGGGCGACACATCGGCGGACAACATGACCGGCAGCTGGGCTGGCGCGATGGGGCATACGCAGTTCATTCCGACCTCGTATCTGGCCTATGCGGTCGATTTCACCGGCGATGGGCGGCGCGATATCTGGTCCGAGGATCCGTCGGACTCACTGGCTTCAACTGCTGCCTATCTGTCGCGCGCTGGTTGGGTGCGGGGTCAGCCCTGGGGCGGAGAGGTCGGTACCGTTTCCGGAACGCCCGTTGCGGTCTTGCAGCCTCAGGTGCCGGGGCCAAAGATCGCCGTGTTCCGCAATTTCAACGTGATCAAGCGCTACAATAACTCGGACAGCTATGCGATCGGCGTGGGCCATCTTTCCGACAGGATCGCCGGCGGCGCGCCGTTCAAGGCGTCGTTTGGGCCGGATGAAACAGGGCTCACGCTGGAAGATCGTAAAGAGCTGCAACGCCGCCTGACCTCGGCCGGGTTCGATACCGAAGGCGCGGACGGGGTGATCGGCAAGAAATCTGAGGCTGCGATCAGCGGCTATCAGCGCGCCAATGGTCTGCCGGTCACCGGCAAGCCTTCGGTTGAGCTGTTGCGCCGGTTGGGCGGCTGACGGTTTACGCCGCCAGCCCTTTTGAGCCGATATCCAGGAACTTCTGACGGCGGTCCTTGATCAGAGCCGCCGCATCCTTACCGTCCAGCTCTTTCAGCATGGCGCCGATGGCGGCACGGACCGATTCAATCGCGGCCGGACGATCCCGATGCGCCCCGCCTTTGGGCTCGGTGATGATGCGGTCGCAAACACCTAGCTTGTAAAGGTCCTGCGCGGTCAGGCGCAGCGCCTCAGCGGCCTCGCGCATCTTCTCGGCATCTTTCCACAGGATCGAGGCGCAGCCTTCGGGTGAGATCACCGAATAGACCGAATGCTCCAGCATCGCGACGCGGTTCGCGGTGGCAAAGGCCACAGCCCCGCCAGAGCCACCTTCGCCGATGATGACCGAAACCAGAGGCACGCCGATTTTCAGACACATCTCGGTCGACCGGGCAATCGCTTCGGACTGACCGCGTTCCTCAGCACCCTTGCCGGGATAGGCCCCGGCGGTGTCAATCAGGGTCACGACCGGTAGACCAAATCGCCCGGCCATCTCCATCAGGCGGACGGCTTTGCGGTATCCTTCGGGGCGGGCCATGCCGAAATTCCGTTCGATGCGCGATTTGGTATCCGAACCTTTTTCATGCCCGATCACCATCACCGGCTGGTCGTTGAACCGGGCCAGCCCGCCTATCACCGCCAGATCGTCGGCAAAGTTGCGATCTCCGGCCAGCGGAGTGAACTCGGTGAACAGTTCCTTCACATAGTCCTGACAATGGGGCCGTTCGGGGTGGCGGGCGACCTGACATTTCCGCCAGGGGGTCAGATCGGCATACAGCTCATCCAGCAGCTTGGCGGCCTTGGCGTCCAGAGCCGAGGCTTCTTCGGCCACATCCATCTCTTCATTGGCGCGGGCCAGGGCGCGCAGCTCTTCTGCTTTGCCTTCGATCTCGGCCAGCGGTTTTTCGAAATCCAGATACTGGGTCATGACGCCTCTCAACGCGGAAGTTCCCTGCTATATGACGTGTGGTCGCTTGGGATGCAACTCAGCAAGATTTGTGAGAGGCGATTATGCGACCACGATTGGGCAGAGAGAAGGAAGGGATGCCAAATGGCAACCAGTTACGAGGACCGCATCCTGCGGGTGCTGACCTATATCCACGATCACCCCGATGGGGATCTGTCACTGGATGCGCTGGCCGATGTCGCCGCGATGTCGCGGTTTCATTGGCACCGCGTTTTCCGCGCATTGACGGGCGAGACCTGCGCCCAAGCGGTGCGTCGTATACGGCTGCACCGTGCTGCGGTCCAACTGGTCCGGTCAGACAGCTCGGTGTCGCAGGTTGCGCATTCCGTTGGCTACCCCAACCCGAACTCTTTCATCCGGGCCTTTACCGAGGCCTATGGCAACAGTCCTGCCGCCTTCCGCAAGGCCGGTCAGTTTCTGCCAGCCCATCCAAACTTCAAAACCGGAGGATATCCGATGCATCCCGTGACCACCCGAACCGAACCCGCCCGCCGCGTGATCGCCTTGCCGCACAAAGGCGCATATTCCGAAATTGGCAAAAGCTTTGAAGCGTTCGGCGCACTGTGCGAATCCCGTCAGCTTTGGCCGCAGGTTGGCCCTGTGCTTGGTATCTACTTTGACAGCCCGGATGAGGTGCCAGAGGATCAGTTGCGCAGCTATGCCGGGGCCGAATTCCGTGGGGAAGGTACCCCCGATGGGATGGAGGACGTGCAGATCTCCGGGGGAAAGACGGCGGTGTTAACTTACAAGGGACCCTATTCTGGCTTGGAGGCCGCCTACCACAGTCTTTTTGGAAACTGGCTGCCTGAATCAGGGCAAGAGCCCGCAGATCGACCCTGCTACGAGATCTACCTCAACGATCCGCGCGACACTGCGCCCGAGGATCTGTTGACCGAGATTTGCCTGCCCCTGAAGTGATCAGCTCGGCCACAACACCGGATAGAGCGAGGCCACTAGCAGGGCCGCCATTGTCCAGTTAAACACCACCAACCGGCGCGGATTCGTCAGGACCCGCGCCATTTGTTGCCCCAGAACCGTCCAGGTACTGACTGAGGGCAAGTTGACCGCTCCGAACACAAGCGCAACGATGATGATGACATTGAGGGTCTGACTCGGTGCATAAGCCGTTGTCGCGGTCAACGCCATCGCCCAGGCCTTTGGGTTGACCCATTGAAAGGCGGCGGCCTGCAGAAAGCTCATCGGCGTCCCCACATCCGCGCCTTTCTCGGCCGGTGCGGCATGCGCGATCTTCCACGCCAGATACAGCAGGTAAATGACCGAGGCGACTTTCAGCATCGTGTAGCTGGCTGGATATTGGTTGAACATCTGCACCAGACCCGCGCCAACAAGCAGAACCATGAATGTAAAGCCAAGACCGATCCCCAGCATATGCGGGATCGTGCGGCGAAAGCCGAAATTGGCGCCAGATGCCATCAGCATCAGGTTGTTCGGTCCCGGTGTAATGGACGAGACGAAGGCAAAGGCGATCAGGGCCAGAAGGATGTCGTAGGTCATGCGGGGGATATTTACCCCAAATGGTGCAAATGAAATTGCGTTATTGTGCGTGAATGATCTAGTTTGACAACTAATGACTAAATTGGATCGAATAAACCGCGAAATATTGCGTGAACTCTCATCGGATGGGCGCATTAGTAATCTTGAGCTTGCGGATCGTGTCGGGCTATCTCCCTCGGCCTGTTTGCGCCGCGTGCAAGAGTTGGAGAAGGCCGGAGTCATCACCGGATACCGCGCTGTTCTGGACCCGACCGCGCTGGGTAAGGGTTTTGTCGCCTATATCGGCGTTGGTCTGGGAGAGCATACAAAGGCAGCTCAGGAAGGCTTTGAACGGGCCTTGCAACGCGCGCCCGAAGTGGTTGAATGCCACAATATCACCGGTACAATAGAATATCTGTTGCGCGTGGAATGCGCGGACCTTCCTTCGTACAAGATTTTTCACACCGATGTGCTGGGAACACTGCCCCATGTCACTTCGATCACGTCATATGTGGTCATGGGTTCGCCCAAGGATTTGCGGAGTTGATCGAAGGTTTACTTCTTATTGGACGGGAATTTGACTCTATTTCCGCAAAATGCTTCGGTGCGGCCTGACAGATATCATTTGGGGGAGGCGACATGTTTTCGCGACTAGCAATAATCTCAACCCTTGCGGTTCTCTCAGGCACGGCAAGCTTTGCGGCGGAAACTGCAGAGCTTGCTCCGGTCCAGACCGATGTGAAGCCGGGCTTGAACGTGGTCTATGCTGAAGCGCCGAAAAAGATCAAAAGCCTTGAGCAGGCACGGGAATTGATCGACACGATCGGTGTTGCCGCGGACCCGGTGCCCGCATTTGATTTTCGCGATACCGAGGATGGTGACCCGGTCATGACGGCCTCCCAGCCTTACAACGTCGCGGCGGAGATCACCGGGCTGATCAGGATTGATGAACCAGGCACGTACCAGTTTGAGGTTTATTCAAACGATGGTGCGGAAACAAAGTTGGGGGGCCAGACCATCGGGTACTTTGATGGGGCGCAACCTTGTGAAGGCAACGGTGTTACCGAAGTCGAGATTCCCGAGGCGGGGTGGTACGAGCTTACCACTTTGTACTTTCAGAAGGGCGGGAGCTCTTGCCTTATGATGAAATGGGGCAAGGACGGTCAGGATCTCGAATGGGTCCCGAACGATATCTTCGGACATAACTGAACCAGAACAAGGCACCGTTTTGGTGCCTTGATCCGATTTGGTTTAGCCGTTCGCTGCGATCAATTCGGATTGCGCCACGATGACCTCGGCCTGTTTGATCGACGCGATGTCTACCAGACGGCCTTTGTAGACTGTCGCGCCTTCGCCATTGGCTTTGGCCTGTTCCATCGCGGCCAGAATTTCGCGCGCCTCCGAGACCGCCTCGTCCGATGGGGTGAAGACCTGATTGGCCAGTGCGATCTGCTTGGGGTGGATCGCCCATTTGCCAACCATACCCAAAGTGGCCGAGCGTTTGGCCTGTGCGATATAGCCCTCATCGTCGCTGAAGTCCCCAAAGGGTCCATCGACCGGCAGAACGCCATGGGTGCGGCACGCGGCGACGATGGCCGCTTGCGCCCAATGCCACGGGTCTGACCAATGCTTCTCGCCTTCGCGCAGCATGTAGTAGTTCTCTTGCGTACCTCCGATTCCGGTGGTTTGCATGCCCATGGAAGCGGCGAAATCCGCTGCACCCAAGCTCATCGCCTGCATCCGGGGCGATGAGGCTGCAATTTCCTCGACATGGGCAATACCCGCAGCGGATTCGATGATCACTTCAAACGAGATCGGCTTGCTCCGACCCTTGGCGCGCTCAATCGCGGTGACCAGAGCGTCCACGGCATAGACATCCGCCGCGCAGCCGACCTTGGGAATCATGATCTGGTCAAGGCGATCTCCGGCCTGTTCCAGAACGTCCACCACATCGCGATACCAATAGGGCGTATCCAGCCCGTTGATCCGAACGGACATGTATTTGTTGCCCCAATCGACGGAGTTCAGTGCTTCGATGACATTGGCGCGGGCGACGTCCTTGTCAGAGGGTGCAACCGAATCCTCAAGATCCAGGTTGATCACATCCGCAGCAGAGGCCGCCATCTTCGGGAACAGCTTGGTGTTCGAGCCGGGGCCGAACAACTGGCAACGGTTTGGCCGCGCCGGAGCGGCGGGTTGGATGCGGAAACTCATCGGGACCTCGCAAGAGTAATGAAGTTACGTTTTGGTTCTCGTTCGGGATATTAAATTGCGCAATGCGGCGCAAGGGTCATTGTGCAGATGCGGCAATGCGTGCGCAGCATTTCTTGTGCAAGGCACAGTTTGCGAGTGCTTAAAGATTGTTCAGTTTAAAAACTTCGAAGAATTTTGCGATCAGGCGTCAAAATGCGCGAAAAAATATTGGTGAGGGGATGTATGTAGTGAAAATTCGCGAAACGCTCGTTCACGTGGTTCTTTAGTTTGGCGCGGAATCAAAGGAGTGCGACGCAATGATCGAGACACCGTATCTGTTGTTTTTGGGCGATGCGCCTGACCAGTTGGCCGCCAAAGTTGCTATCGGCATCCGTGATTGGCGTCCGGAAAACGCTGTAGGCCAGTACCGTATGGAGGGCTGCAAGGCCGATCTGGGTATGACCGACATGACTTTGGCCGAGGCCAAAGAGGCCGGTGCAAAGACGCTGGTGATCGGTGTTGCCAACCGCGGCGGCGTGATCAGCGAGGCCTGGAAAACCGTTCTGATCGAGGCGCTCGAAATGGGCTATGACATCGCGTCGGGCCTGCACAACCTTTTGCGGGACGAAGGCGATCTGGTCGCGGCCGCCCAGACCCACGGCTGCACCCTGCACGATGTGCGCGTGCCGACCGTTGGATACCCCATCGCAAACGGCAAAAAACGCAGCGGCAAGCGTTGCCTGGCTGTTGGCACCGATTGCTCGGCGGGCAAGATGTATACGGCGATGTCGATGGATGCCGAGATGCGCAAGCGCGGCTTGAAGTCCACTTTCCGCGCCACCGGTCAGACCGGTATTCTGATCACCGGCCAAGGTGTTCCGCTCGACGCGGTTGTTGCGGATTTCATGGCGGGTGCGGTCGAGTACTTGACGCCTGACAATGACGATGATCACTGGGATCACATTGAGGGGCAGGGCTCTTTGTATCACGTGTCCTATTCGGGCGTCACCATGGCGCTGGTCCATGGCGGTCAGCCCGATGCGCTGATCCTGTGCCATGAGCCGACACGGTCCCATATGCGCGGCCTGCCCGAGTATTCGCTGCCGACGCTGCAGCAGCTGCGCGACACGGCTCTGCCTCTGGCACGGGTTGGTAATCCGGCCTGTCAGGTTGCCGGCATCTCGGTCAACACTCAGCACCTGAGCGAGGACGAGGCCAAGGCCTATCTGGCCAAGGTCGAGGAAGAGATGGGCCTGCCCACTACCGACCCTTACCGCTTTGGTGCTGGAAAACTGGTGGATGCTATTTCCGCTCTGTGATCAAAGAAACCCGCCGGAAGATCGCCTCCGGCGGGCGCGTTTTTGAAAAGATGAAGGAGCAGGTGCGTGCAGTTTGAGGTCTCTCGTGATGTGTTTCGGCTGGCGCAGGTGTTTACCATCTCGCGCGGGTCGCGAACCGAAGCAAAGGTTCTGACGGTTCGAATTTCAGACGGAACCCATCAGGGCTGGGGTGAATGCGTGCCCTACGCGCGCTATGATGAGACGCTTGAGTCGGTCGAGACTGAAATCGCGGCGCTGCCTGCCGAGTTCACCCGGCAATCGCTGATGGAGCTGCTGCCTGCCGGTGCCGCTCGGAACGCGGTAGACTGCGCTCTTTGGGATTTGGAGTGCAAGCGCGCGGGCAAGCGCGCCTGGGACCTGGCCGGTCTGCCGGTTCCGGGGCCTGAAATCACCGCCTTTACCCTGTCTTTGGCGACGCCCGAGGCGATGCAGAAGCAGGCGGCAGAAAACGCGCAACGGCCGCTTTTGAAGATCAAGCTGGGTACTCCGGACGACATGCCCCGGTTGGAGGCCGTGCGCGCGGGCGCGCCGAAATCCAAGATTATTGTCGACGCCAACGAAGGTTGGTCGGCTGAGGTCTATGCGGATTTGGCACCTCATCTGGTGCGGCTGGGCGTAGAACTGGTCGAGCAACCCTTGCCTGCAGGTGAGGATGACGCGCTGATTGGCATGGAGCGTCCGGTACCTGTCTGCGCGGACGAATCCTGTCATGACCGGACCAGCCTGCCCAAATTGAAGGGCAAATATGATGTGGTGAACATCAAGCTCGACAAGACCGGTGGTCTGACTGAGGCCTTGCTGCTGCGCGAGGCGGCGTTGGCTGAGGGCTACAAGGTTATGGTCGGCTGCATGGTCGGCAGCTCGCTGGCCATGGCCCCTGCGACATTGCTGGCACAGGGTGCGATGGTGACAGACCTTGACGGCCCGCTTCTGTTGGCCGAAGACCGCACCAACCCGCTGATTTTTGACGACGCCGGAGTGCATCCGCCTAGCGTGGACCTCTGGGGCTGAGGAGAGTGACATGACCCGCACCGTTTACGTGAATGGCGAATACCTGCCCGAAACCGAGGCCAAGGTATCCATTTTTGACCGTGGTTTCCTGATGGCAGATGCTGTCTATGAGGTGACCAGCGTTCTGGATGGCAAGCTGATCGACTTTGAAGGCCACGCGGTGCGCCTGAAACGTTCTTTGGACGAGCTGCAGATGGCTGAGCCTTGCACCAAGGATGAACTGCTGGAGATCCACCGCAAGCTGGTCGAGTTGAACGGGATCGACGAAGGTCTGGTCTATCTGCAGGTCTCACGCGGCAGCGATGGGGACCGGGATTTTGTGTTCCCCTCCGCCGACACCAAGCCGACGCTGGTTCTGTTCACGCAAAACAAGCCTGGTCTGGCGGATAGTCCTGCGGCGCAAAAGGGCGCCAAGATCATCTCGATCGAGGATATCCGCTGGGGGCGTCGTGACATTAAGACCGTGCAACTGCTCTACCCGTCGATGGGCAAGATGATGGCCAAGGCTGCCGGGTGTGATGATGCGTGGATGATCGAAGACGGTCACGTCACCGAGGGCACCAGTAACAACGCCTATTTCGTGAAGAACGGCAAGATCGTCACCCGTCCGCTGTCGAATGACATCCTGCACGGCATTACCCGCAAGGCTGTTCTGCGCATGGCTGCCGAGGCGCAGATGGAGGTCGAGGAACGTCTGTTCACCATCGACGAGGCGAAAGAGGCGGACGAGGCTTTCACCACCTCGGCCAGCGCGTTTGTCATGCCGGTGGTTGAGATCGATGGCGTGTCGTTGGGCGATGGCACCCCCGGCCCAATCGCCAAACGCCTTCGCGAGATCTATCTGGATGAAAGCCGCAAAGCGGCCATTTAAGCGCCAGATCAGCCTAGTTTGAAATGCTATGGAAGTAGCCATTTTGGTTGGCCGCAAAATAGGACAACCAAACCGACCGGAACCTTAGTGTCGCTTTAGTTGTTGTTCAGGTTTCCGACCCGATCCACGATTTTTGCACAGTCTTTTCGGCTCTGACGCGCGCATGACGCGTTCAGACGTGCGATGACATTCGCAATTGCAGACGGGTAGAGGATCGACGTCTCGGCAACAATCGCCTCGAACAGGGCCTGATACTGTCGGTGGTTGTTCACGCTGTAGTAGAAGGCACGCGGAAGATAGGCCCGTAGTTCATCCTGAAGGTCCTTGTTGCCTTCGAATTGATCGGGCAGTTCACGGCCAGCCAGAGGAAAGTCCTGAGGCTCTTCCCCCGGCGTCACATCGAAATGCAGATAGGCGTTTTCGACATAGCGCGGCAGTAGCTTGCCGAAGCTTGGGTTCTCACGGCGGCACGTGACCGTCTGGGCCAGACCACCGAATTTGTAGAACTCTTCATTAACCCATTCGGAATCCCGATACGCGATGACCGTGAAGTCCAACGACACAGGGCCGCTTGCGGATTCCGTGCCGGTCCCGATTTCAGCGGCCAAAGTGCCGACATATTCTGTACCTGCAGCATTCAGCGCGACGTCGCCCAAGCCAAAGACTTCGATCGCCTTTAGTGACCAGTTTGGACTGTTGGCCGCCCACTCGGATGGCTTGGCTTCATACTCTGCCTTGGGGGCCTTTATGTCGGGCAGGACACTGCGCACAAGGCCGCAGCCCGTCGACACTTCGGAGGCGTAGCCGTCGTGAATGATTAGGCGGGGATGAACGCGATCCTTGACCTGAGTAGTGTAGCCGCGTGCCTCCAACTGATCGAACCCCTCCCTCGTATGCACGATACGCAATTCCGACTGTGGATTGAACAGGACGAGCTTGTCATCGTCGGCTTCTTCAATCTGGAACGAGAACCCGATTCCAACTTCAGCCTCTGAGGTGCAAGCCAGATCCCGGCATCCGGTGTAAGAATGGTGGGTCACAACATCTGTAGTGTCACGGTCGCTAAATGCACCGTTCGAAAGCTCACCCTCCAGCACCACGACACGGATCCCGTTATGCGTTGTACCTGAAAGATACCCGGACCGTCCCGGCGTAGGTTCAAGATTGTAGACGATCGTCATGCCGGGCAAGAAGGTGGCGACCCTGTTGGCCTCTTTCTCTGCACCAGAGTAGCTCTTTTTGCCTCTCGGTTCATTGTTACCGATATTGGACAGCGCAAATGTCCCGCCCACGACCCAGCGTCCTCCCTCAGGGATGCCGTTCGAGGTTGTTTGGGCAAAACCATTAGAGGCTGAGCAGGCCAGAGCGAGGGCATAAACTGTATTTTTCATCATCGAAAGTCTCATTTCTATCGGAAATTCTGCGCCATTTCGTCCAATGAGGCGCCAAAAGTGGATGCAAAAACGTCGAGATCGGCTTGATCAATTTCCGCAGGCTGCGCGTGCATCGTTTCGGCTAGGGATTCGAGGCTCAGAAGGGTGCCGAACTCTTGGTCAGGATAGTGAATCCTAAGCTCAAGGTAGATCGTTTTGAGTTCGGTCAGGAAGGCCGAAAACTCGCTTTGACAGGTATTAGCGTCGACACTCCGCAGGCTGCGTGCGCAGTCGGTGGACATGTAAGCCTGTGTGAACCGCGTGGTCAGCGTGGTCAGCTGGTCATTGCGAAACGTATTCAGCGCATCGCGTTTCGATGCCACTTCGATCCGGTTGTCCACCATGGCGATCAGAAACTGAGCGAAGAACACGATTACAAGGCCTGAAAGAACGGCTTTGAAGGTGATCTCGACCAGGCTTTGAACAAGCGACTCTTTCTTTCCGGTCCAGAACGACATGTCCGACCCCTTTGCCAAGACAGGTTTTCATCACGCAGCAACGTTATTCTGGGCGTGACGATTGGGACCCAGGTTCAGCAGAGCTGATATCTTGGGTTGCAGGCTGACGCCGGGGCCGTTGATACAGCCGTTAATGCAATTGCAGCCATTAAAACCACTGCAAAACACGTGCAAAAATTCCACGTCATTTGACGCTCCATAACACATTAAACAATATAACAAAGTTATCGGAAACCGCTCGATTCGTCAATTTTGGCAGGATTTGAGGGGTGTGTGCCGCACTGATCCGCCTTCAAATCTGGATATGTCCGCCTTGCATAGCGGCTAGACCGTAACTGGCGTTGTCGGCCACGCGGCCCTTTCCTATCTGCTCGCTGTATCCAAAAGGAACACAAAATTTGCCGGGGAATACGCCTCGGTCTGAAAGGAAAGAAAATGGCACATACTGCAACACTCACCCCCTCGACCTTCAATTTCGGCGCGCGCGTTTCCGCACTTATTGAACGCATCAAAGTCGCGCGGGCTCGGGCTGCCGAATACCAGCGGACCTACTCCGAATTGCAACGGCTCAGCAATCGCGAGCTGGACGATATCGGAGTCCGTCGCTGCGATATCGCTGATATTGCGCACAAGCACGCTTACTGCGCCTGACCTACCCCACCACTCACACGCGAAGAGGCGTCCTTTTGGGCGTCTCTTTTGCCTTTGGCGGGCCACGCATCCACGCGCCACTTGCAACGCGGGCCACAAAGCTGTAGAGCGCCCCGGTGGCATTGCGTCCACGAGAATCAAAACCAAGAAACGCCGTGTTTGTCCCATCACGCTTCGGGGGTCACATCCGGCTTAGGAGAAGCGATATGAAACTGAACGAATTGCGCGATAACCCAGGCGCCGCACCGAAACGGACCCGCGTTGGCCGTGGTCCGGGCTCCGGCAAGGGTAAAATGGGTGGCCGTGGTATCAAAGGTCAGAAATCCCGTTCGGGTGTGGCCATCAATGGCTACGAAGGTGGCCAGATGCCGCTGTACCAGCGTCTTCCCAAGCGTGGCTTCAACAAGCCGAACCGCAAGGAATTCGCCGTTATCAATCTGGGCCTGATCCAGAAATTCGTCGACGCCGGCAAGCTGGACGCCAAAGCTGCCATCACCGAGGACGCTCTGGTTGCCTCGGGTCTGGTTCGTCGCAAGCTGGACGGTATCCGCGTTCTGGCCAAAGGCGAAGTCAGCGCCAAGCTGAACCTGGAAGTGACAGGTGCTTCGAAAGCTGCCGTTGAGGCAGTTGAAAAAGCGGGCGGCTCACTGACGGTCACAAAAGCTGCTGCGGCAGAGTAAGCGCTTGTGAGCGGGCGAAGACCCGCTTACATAGAGCACTAAGTTTTCCCAGACGCCGCCCGAGCCGGAAAACGGTTCTGGGCGGTGTTTTCATAAGAGAGACCGATTTATGGTATCAGCAGCAGAACAAATGGCAGCCAACACAAGCTGGTCTGCCCTTGGCAAAGCCACCGATCTGCGCAACCGCATCCTGTTCACACTGGGTTTGTTGATCGTTTATCGCCTTGGCACCTTCATTCCGGTGCCGGGCATTGACGGACAAGCGCTGCGTGAATTCATGGAGCAAGCGGGGCAAGGCATCGGCGGCATGGTTTCGATGTTCACCGGCGGGGCGCTGGGTCGAATGGGTATCTTTGCCCTCGGCATCATGCCCTATATCTCGGCCTCGATCATCGTGCAGCTGTTGACATCCATGGTTCCCGCGCTCGAGCAGCTCAAGAAAGAGGGCGAGCAGGGGCGCAAGAAGATCAACCAATATACCCGTTTCGGTACTGTGGCGCTGGCCACCGTGCAGGCCTATGGTCTGGCTGTTTCACTGGAATCGGGTGATCTGGCGACCGATCCGGGCCTGTTCTTCCGTATGTCGACCATGATCACTCTGGTTGGCGGCACCATGTTCCTGATGTGGCTGGGTGAGCAGATCACCGCGCGCGGCATCGGCAACGGCATCTCTCTGATCATCTTCGTCGGCATCATCGCCGAGGTTCCGGCCGCTCTGGCGCAGTTCTTCGCCTCGGGTCGTTCGGGGGCAATCAGCCCCGCCGTGATCGTTGGTGTGATCCTCATGGTCATCGCCGTGATCACCTTTGTGGTGTTCATGGAACGGGCCCTGCGCAAGATCCACATTCAATACCCGCGCCGTCAGGCCGGTATGAAGGTTTACGAAGGCGGCTCCAGCCACCTGCCAGTCAAGGTCAACCCGTCGGGCGTTATCCCCGCAATCTTTGCCAGCTCACTGCTGCTGCTGCCGGTAACGATCTCGACCTTCTCGTCGGGTGCGGCCAACGGTCCGGTCATGTCTTGGCTGCTGGCGAACTTTGGCCCGGGACAGCCGCTCTATCTGTTGTTCTTCGCCTCAATGATCGTGTTCTTCGCGTATTTCTACACGTTCAATGTGGCCTTCAAGCCCGATGACGTGGCTGACAATCTGAAGAAGCAGAACGGTTTCGTGCCCGGCATTCGCCCTGGTAAGAAAACCGCCGAATATCTGGAATACGTGGTTAACCGCATTCTGGTTCTGGGTTCGGCCTACCTCGCGCTGGTCTGTCTGCTGCCTGAAATCGTTCGGAACCAGTTTGCCATCCCGTTCTACTTCGGCGGCACCTCGGTTCTGATTATCGTCTCTGTAACCATGGACACGATCCAACAGGTTCAGAGCCACCTGCTGGCGCACCAATATGAAGGGCTTATCGAAAAGTCCCAACTGCGCGGCAAAGGCAAGAAACGCGGCAGAAAGGGAGCTGCTCGTCGATGAATATCATTCTGCTTGGCCCCCCGGGTGCCGGTAAAGGTACCCAGGCGCGTCATCTGGTCGAAACACGCGGCATGGTGCAGCTTAGCACCGGTGACATGCTGCGTGAGGCCAAGGATAGCGGCACCGAGATGGGCAACCGTGTGGCCGAGGTTATGGCCAAAGGGCAGCTTGTGACCGATGAGATTGTGATCGGCCTGATCCGTGAAAAGCTGGACGCGGGCGCAGAGGGTGGCTTCATCTTTGACGGCTTCCCGCGCACACTGGCACAGGCCGACGCACTGGGTGAGTTGCTGGACAGTACCGGCAACAGCCTGGATGCCGTGATCGAGATGGAAGTCGACGACACTGCGCTGGTTCAGCGGATCACTGCACGTTCGACATGTGGTGGCTGTGGCGAGGTCTACAATGACATCACCAAGCCGATTCCTGCGGACGGCAAATGCTCCAATTGCGGCAAAGAGAATGACTTCAAACGCCGCGCGGATGACAATGAGGAAAGCCTCAAGACCCGCCTGATGGAGTACTACAAGAAAACCTCGCCGCTGATCGGTTACTATTATGCCAAGGGTCAACTGACCAAGATCAACGGTCTGGGCGAGATAGAAGAGGTTCAGGGCGCGATCGAAGCTGCCCTAAGGTAACATATCCTGACAATTGAATGCGTGCGCTTGACGAGGTATCTTTTCGTCAAACGCGCGCATTTTTTATTGGGAGAGAGCTATGAGCCTGTCGATTAAAACGCTCGTGGTGACGTCCGCTCTGACCATGGCAGCGATTGGTGCCTGTGCAGAGCAGACGCCGGTGACCATCGACAACTTTGTCCGCGCGGCGACCGATATCGAATTTCGGAAGTACTTGGCGCAGTCCGGGGGCGTCAACACGCTGTTTCATTTGCGTGAGCCGACACCGTTGGATATGCAGCCGACGATCCGCATGAACCGGGATACGCTTTATAGCATGGCCGTCGTCGATATCTCGGACGGCGCTGTGCTGACCGTGCCAGAGACCGGGGATCGCTATGTCTCGGTGCAGGTGGTCAATCAGGATCACTACGTCAATGATGTGTTTCTTAGCGGTGGAACCTATGAGCTGACGGTCGACCAGTTCGATACGTCCTATGTTGCGCTGTTGTTTCGGTACCTTGTGGATTCAGGGGACCCCGCAGACATAGCCGAAGTGACGGCGTTGCAGGATGGGGTAACGCTGCAGGCCAATTCCGCGCGTCCCTTTGACGAAGCGCACTATGACAAGGATGCGTTTGACGAAGTGCTGAGCGCCGTATTGGAGCTTGCGCGTTTCTCGCCCGACAGCACCGGTACGTTTGGGGCGAAAGAGGCCGTTGACCCCGTGCGCCACCTGCTGGGAACAGCGTTCGGCTGGGGTGGTTTGCCAGAGGCAGAGGCCTTCTATCTGAACGTCGAGCCGGGGCTGGAGTTGGGGGCGTACAAGCTGGACGTTCCCGCCGAAGTTCCGGTTGGCGCGTTCTGGTCGGTCAGCCTGTATAACGCGGCGGGGTTCTTTGAAGAGAACGATCTGGGTGTCTACGTGATCAACTCGGTGACCGGCGACAGCAACCCGGACGGGTCGATGACCGTGCATTTCGGTGGATGTGAAGACGGCCGTGTGAATTGCCTGCCGATCATGGAGGGATGGAACTACGCCGTGCGTCTCTACCAACCCTCTCCCGAAGTGATCGACGGGAGCTGGACCTTCCCTGAAATCGAGCTTGCGGAGTGAATTCGGGATCAATATGCGATCTGCGCTTGACGCGCGGGTCGCGCAACACTATTGGACGCTATCTCGGAAGAGAATCGAATTGTGCGCGGGTAATCCGTTCACATGAACATATCATAAAATGCTGAGCCCTCTGGCGACACTGCCACGGTTAGGCGTTGTGAAAAAAGGTTCTGGAGTTACGGAACCGCAACGAAAAGGAAAGTGACACGTGGCACGTATTGCCGGCGTAAACATCCCGACTGCAAAGCGGGTACCAATCGCCCTCACCTATATCACCGGAATCGGCAACACCTCGGCCAAAGCGATCTGCGAAGCCGTGGGCATTGAAGCGACCCGTCGCGTCAACGAACTGTCCGACGCCGAAGTTCTGAAAATCCGCGAATTCATCGACGAAAACTTCACCGTCGAAGGTGACCTGCGTCGTGAAGTTCAAATGAACGTCAAGCGCCTGATGGACCTGGGCTGCTACCGCGGTCTGCGTCACCGCCGCAACCTGCCGGTTCGCGGTCAGCGTACCCACACCAACGCTCGTACCCGCAAAGGCCCCGCAAAGGCCATCGCTGGTAAGAAGAAATAAGGGAGGGTCTGACTGATGGCACGTGATAAGACTCGCGTTAAGCGCAAAGAGCGTAAGAACATCGCATCGGGCGTCGCCCATGTGAACTCGACCTTCAACAACACCAAGATCCTGATCTCGGACGTGCAGGGCAACGCGATTTCGTGGTCGTCTGCCGGTACCATGGGCTTCAAAGGATCGCGGAAATCGACACCCTACGCCGCTCAGATGGCTGCAGAAGATGCAGGCAAAAAGGCGCAGGAACATGGCGTCAAGACGCTGGAAGTCGAAGTTCAGGGTCCCGGTTCGGGTCGTGAATCGGCTCTGCGCGCGCTGGCTGCCGTGGGCTTCAACATCACGTCGATCCGCGACGTGACGCCGATCGCTCACAACGGTTGCCGCCCGCCGAAGCGCCGCCGCGTCTAAGCGATTTTGAATTTGGCTGGGGCTGTGTTTTTGCACGGCCCCAGCACGTCATTTTGAACCTCGGGCGTCTGCACCTTGTTGGTCATGGGGCGCGGACAGGAATGGAGGGATTACATGATCCACAAGAATTGGGCAGAATTGATCAAGCCGACCCAGCTGGACGGCAAGCCGGGCAACGACCCTGCGCGTCAGGCAACTCTGGTTGCTGAACCGCTGGAGCGTGGCTTTGGTCTGACACTGGGCAACGCGCTGCGCCGCGTTCTGATGAGCTCGCTGCAAGGTGCGGCCATCACCAGCGTTCAAATCGACAACGTCCTGCACGAGTTCTCGAGCGTGGCGGGCGTGCGTGAAGACGTCACCGACATCATCCTGAACCTCAAAGGCGTGTCGCTGCGCATGGAAGTCGAAGGCCCCAAGCGCCTGTCGATCAATGCCAAGGGCCCCGCGGTTGTCACCGCTGGTGACATCAGCGAAAGCGCTGGCATCGAGGTTCTGAACCGCGATCACGTCATCTGCCACCTTGATGATGGTGCCGACCTGTTCATGGAGCTGACCGTCAACACTGGCAAGGGTTATGTTTCGGCTGAGAAGAACAAGCCCGAAGATGCACCCATCGGCCTGATCCCGATCGATGCGATCTACTCGCCGGTCAAAAAGGTTGCCTATGACGTTCAGCCGACCCGTGAAGGGCAGGTTCTGGACTATGACAAGCTGACCCTGAAGATCGAAACCGATGGTTCGATCACGCCGGAAGACGCGCTGGCCTATGCCGCTCGTATCCTGCAAGACCAGCTGTCGATCTTCGTAAACTTCGACGAGCCGGAATCGGCTGGCCGCCAGGACGAGGACGATGGTCTGGAGTTCAACCCGCTGCTGCTAAAGAAAGTCGACGAGCTGGAACTGTCGGTCCGTTCGGCAAACTGCCTGAAGAACGACAACATCGTTTACATCGGCGACCTGATCCAGAAGACCGAAGCCGAGATGCTGCGCACCCCGAACTTCGGCCGCAAGTCGCTGAACGAGATCAAAGAAGTGCTGTCCGGCATGGGTTTGCACCTCGGCATGGATGTCGAGGATTGGCCGCCCGACAACATCGAAGATCTGGCGAAGAAATTCGAAGACGCGTTTTAAGCGCGTCTTCCCCAATGCCCGGGCGTCCGGGGACTGTATGGGCACTTCCGCCCCAAGGAGAGCCGGTGACACGCATCGCCGGCCAGACAAAGCAAAACGCAATATAGGAACTGAAAAATGCGTCACGCACGTGGTTACCGCCGCCTGAACCGTACTCATGAGCACCGCAAGGCTCTGTTTGCAAACATGGCTGGCTCGCTCATCGAGCATGAGCAAATCAAAACAACTCTGCCCAAGGCAAAAGAACTGCGCCCGATCATCGAAAAGCTGGTCACTCTGGGCAAGCGCGGCGACCTGCACGCACGCCGTCAGGCCGCAGCACAGCTGAAAGAAGACAAAGACGTCGCAAAGCTGTTCGAAGTTCTGGGCCCCCGCTATGCCGAGCGTCAGGGCGGTTATGTCCGTATCCTGAAAGCTGGCTTCCGCTATGGCGACATGGCGCCGATGGCGATCATCGAATTCGTTGATCGTGACGTTGACGCCAAAGGCGCGGCTGACAAAGCTCGCGTTGCAGCCGAAGAGGCCGCAGAAGAATAAGAAAGCCAACAGCTTTCAAAAAAGAACCCCGTGTCCTCGACGCGGGGTTTTTTGTTTTGCGGAGTTACAAACTAGTTTGCATCGGCACGACCAGGATGGGCTTTCTCACACAGCGACAAGCTTACCGTCTTGCAATTCAAGCCTGTCCGGGGCCAGCGCATCGCGAAATGCAGGAGAATGGCTGACCAGAAGGATAGCCTGAGGCAGAGATTGCAGGATTTCGAGCAACCGCGCCTCGTTCTTGGTGTCCAGCGCATTGGTTGGCTCATCCAGCAGCAGGGCCTGCGGCTCCATCGCCAGAACAGTTGCCAGCGTGATCAGACGCTTTTCGCCGCCTGACAGTTTATGCGTGGTCCGTTCCTTTAGGTGCATGAGGTCGAGGTCGCCCAAAACGCGATCCACGATCGCAAGCGCCTCATCCCGCGTTTTGCCGAGGTTCAGCGGACCAAAGGCAATGTCTTCAGCCACGGTGGGGCAGAACAGCTGGTCGTCGGGGTCCTGAAAGACAAGACCGATATGGCGGCGGACGTCGTGGAAATCGGCCTCGGCCTGTCGTGTTTTGCCAAAGACGGTCACCGTACCCGAAGACGGCCGTTGCAGCCCAAGTGTGATACGTAGGAGAGTGGATTTGCCGGACCCGTTCGGACCGGTCAGAGACAGGCGTTGCCCGGCCTCCAGCTGTAGGCTTGCCCCATTCAGAACCGGGTCCTGTCCGTGGTAGGCAAAGCAGATGTCGTGTAACGCGATAAGTGTCATGCGAATTCCACAATCATCAGGGCAAGGCAGAGGGCCCCTAGCCCGGCAGCAAAGACAATATCTCGGCGTGTCAGGGTAAAGTCCTGCAGCAACAGCATCTTGCCCGAAAACCCCCGGCATTTCATCGCGCCGAGGATACGCTCGGACCGTTCGATGGCCCGGACCAGCATCATCCCAACCAGATAGCCAAAACTGCGATAGGTGTGCCAGTTGGTACCGGGGCGGAAGCCTCGGACTTTCATGGCTGAGCGGAGGCGTTGATATTCCTCATGCAGGACGTCGATGTAGCGGATTGTGAACATAAGAAGATGCACCAGTGTTTCCGGGCAGCGCAACCGGTGCAGGGCGTGGCCCAACGTAACAGGCTCCATCGTGCCGACCAGAACCATCACGGTCAGGATCACGGCATTCGCGGTCAGCGCGATTTCAACGGCTTTCCAGAGCCCCTGCCAGCTGGCCGGAAACCCCCAGATGGTAAACATCGGGTCGCCGGGCATGGTGAAGGGCAGGAGGACCAGCATGAAGATGATGAAACTGTCCATCATCGCCATCCGCTTGAGCGTTTTGCGCCAAGGCAGTCGGGATAGCACCAGTAGGGCCAGCGCGATCATCAACGCCGCCGCAAGCGCGGGGAGGGAGGATAGGGAGACCACAACGACCGCAAACAAAACGGACATGACGATGCGCACGCGCGGATCAAGCGAGGTGATCAACCCCTGTTGACCGATCGTGCCAGCCTCGGCCAGCGTCCGTTCCTGTGGTCCCAGTACGTGTGCCATCAGCCTGCCAGTTTCCTCCGCGCCGCGAGGTAGAAGCCCAGCCCGAACAGGCCAAAGATGTAACCGATGCCGCCTAGAATGGTCTGTAGGTCGTTATGTTCACGATAGGCGGCGATTTCCCGGCGCAGAGGGCGTATTTCGTCTCGGACGGCTGCTGCAATGGCCTGGCGTTCCTCATCGCTGAGGGAGGCCACGGTGACGCCCTCTGAGGCGGGAGCTGGTGTAGGCGACGCTGCGGGCGTGTTCTGGACGGCAACGCCCATGATCTTGGCGACGTCCTCGGCGGGCATGGTGACCTCGGCCACGTGACCGGCGCCAAGGTCGGCAAAGAAGGTATGGGCGACGGGTGTTGTGGGCGTGTAGATGAAGAACCCGTCTGCGTCGGTCGTGGCCCGGCCCAGCTCGACCCCGTTTGGATCGGTTACGACAACCTCGGTATCGGTCGCCATGGTGCCGTTGGAGAAGCCAATTTCCCCTTCGATCGCATCGCCGGATGCAAAGACCCCGGCAATCACCTTGTGGGCCAGCGCGGGCAGAGGGGCTGCGCATAGGGCCAGGATGAGGGCAAGCTGTCTCATGTGGCGGGCCTTGTCAGAAACAATTCGGGTTTGACCTTTCGCGCCAGCAGGACGGCGAAACCTGTCAGGACGGCCTCGATGATCATCACGGGGATATGGGCAAAGAAGACCAGCCTGGCGGCGGGGAGGAATTCGTCCCCGGACAGGGCCAGTGAGATGCCCACCATGACGGTCGTGGCCGCAATGGCAAAGGCGCCGCCTATGCCGCCCCAGATCGCGCCATGAACAGGTGAACCACGCCCAATCAGAGGCCGGAACAGCAGCCCCGCCAGAACGGCCGGAAAAGCGATGTTAAGCGCGTTGATCCCCAGCACCGTCAGCCCGCCGAAGCCGAAGAAAACGGCTTGAAGGAGCAGACCCACAAACAAGGCCGGGAAGGCAGCCCAGCCGAGCAGAAGCCCGGCTAGACCGTTGAGGATCAGATGCACCGACGACGGCCCGATCGGAACATGGATCAGCGAGGCCACGAAGAAACTGGCCGCCAGCACCCCTGCTGTGGGGATGCGGTCCAGATCCAGCGACCTGAGGCCCATTGCGACCCCACCAGCGGCGGCAACGGCTCCGCCGATGACGACCGGGTTGGACAGGGCTCCGTCGACGATGTGCATCGGGGTTACTCCATGTCCCAGGCGCGGATCCAGATCACCGCGTCTTGGCTCAGCTCTTTGCCTTCATGTTCGGTTTCCGAACCAGCGCCCAGCGCGGCAAAGCCCCAGTAACCAGCTTTCGGAACACCGAAAGAGAAATAGCCATTGGCGCCGGAAATGGCGACAACAGCGCCTCCGGGCATCGGTGAAACGGTAGGTTCGGACGAGGCTTGGCTGTCAAAGCTGGGTTTGGCGGCCATGTATTCGATCTCGATCTCAGCGCCGACAACCGGTTCGCCGTTTGCCAGCACCTGACCGGTGAAGGTCGAGCCTGCGATGATATTGTAGGGCTTGTTCAGCGGCACGATCTCGGTCGCCAGACCCGCGGGGTTCATCCAGTCGGTCGGCAATTCGTTGCGGTTCAGGAACGCCTTGGTGATCTGCTGGATATAGATATCCTCGGCCTCTTCATAATAGGGCTGAGGCACAGTGACCATTACGTAGTCGCCCGAGCGCTTGACCGGAACAGATCCCTGAAAGGCTGCGCCTTCATTTTCAGGGCTTGAGAACCGGATGGGTTCCAGCGTGTCCAGCAGGTCGATTTTATCGCCGTTGTGGATCACGTAGAATTCCTGCGGCTTGTCCAGATCCATGACATGGCCGTTTTCGAACGGGTGCCAGAAGATCAGCTTGACCGGCACGTCGCCCGGTGCCTCGATCAGCGTGTCCGTGGTGTATTCCAGCAGAAAATGCGCTTGCGCCATCGCTGGAATTGCCAGCGCAGCAGCAGCCGTGCAGAGCAGTTTTTTCATAGGGTCTTTCCCTCGTCCCTTCGTGCCAACCCCGGCACGTTTTCTTATTTGACTTCGAGGTGAACGGGACCCTTTGCCTCAAAATGAGGGCACCGGCCCAATGCACACCCCGGCATCGGTGACACACCCCTTCCGAGGGTGCATATCCGGCAGGTCTCCTGACTTGCGGGTCAAAGCATCGGGCTGGCCTTCCCAGGTGGAACCCAGTGGCATGTCAGCCCTGCTCACCGCCTACAGTTGCGGGGGCAGTTGCGGCATTGGGTGGATCAGAATTCCCCGCACCGCATTCCCTTTTCTCCGGGCGAACCCGGAACCGGACATGAGGACGCTGATGACAGAGATCACCGCCGCCGGTCAATCTCTATTTCGATCCTTAGCGATAACATCTTGTCGATAGGATCGGATGTTCTTGTTCAGCCAACCGGGTATAGTTTTTAGCGAAGACGCGCTTGCAAGCGACGAGAAGAGAATGCGCGCGCTTGCAACGCAATCTGGACATCAGAATCAGATGGATGCATCCTGCGCTGCGTCAGACTCCGGCGTAGCGCGCTTGTGTTCGGCGCCTAATTTCCCACAAGCCCCGGAGGCCCAATGTCTGAGATCAAACAAGGCGACACCGTTCGCATCCACTATACTGGCACGCTGCTGGACGAGACCGTGTTTGACAGCTCAGACGGGCGCGATCCGTTAGAGTTCGTTGTTGGTTCGGGCCAGATCATACCCGGCCTGGACAGTGCGATGCCAGGACTGGCGGTTGGTGACAAGAAGCGGGTCGAGATTGCATGTGTCGACGCCTATGGCCCGATCAACCCGGCGATGCGGCAGGACATCCCGCGTGAGGGTATTCCGGATGATATCCCACTAGAGCCGGGAACCCAGTTGCAGATGCAGACCCCGGACGGTCAGGCGCTGCCGGTAACGGTTGTCGAGGCGAACGAGGCCACGGTGACGCTGGACGCCAATCACCCGCTGGCTGGGCAGGATTTGATTTTCGATATCGAGGTTGTCTCGGTGAGCTAAAGGCTTGGGGTTCTAGCCCCAAAGCCCGTCAAGCGCTGCACGGACTTGCGGTTGCGTGAAGAACACGAACAACACCAGCAATGTGGTCAGCGTCAAAAGCAGAACACGGGCGCGGGGGCTTAGGAACCCCGTTTTCCGTCTGGTCAGGGTGCCACGCGTATTGCTGGCAAGGATTTGGTCAGTTTTGCTCATGCCCATATCCCTGACGCCGAAAGATGGTCAAATCTTGGCGGCGTCTGGGAAAGATATGGTCACATGAAATCCGGCTGTGGCATTCCAAGCACGTGGAAACCGCCATCCACCCGGATGATCTCGCCCGAGGTGCAAGCCCCCGCATCCGAGGTCAGGTAAACCGCTGTGCCGCCAACGGCCTCCAGCGTAGCGTTCGAGCGCATCGGCGCATTCTGGTCGCAGAACTTGTAGGTCTTGCGCGCACCGCCAATTGCAGCCCCGGCCAGGGTCTTCATCGGACCAGGTGAAATCGCGTTCACACGGATGCCCTCGGGGCCGAGGTCGTTGGCCAGATAGCGTGTCGCCGATTCCAGCGCGGCCTTGGCAACGCCCATGACGTTGTAATTCGGAACCACACGATTCGAGCCTTGGTAGGTCAGTGTCAGCAGCGAGCCGCCATTGTCCTTCATCAACGGATATGCGCGGCGCGCGACCTCGATGAACGAGTAGGCCGATACATCCATCGAATGCTTGAAATTAGCTCGTGTGGTGTTCAGGAACCGGCCTGTCAACTCGTTCTTGTCCGAATAGGCGATGGCGTGGACGACAAAGTCGATGGTGGGCCAGCGCTCTCCCAGCTCGCCAAAGGCGCGGTCCAGCGAGTCGTCATCCGTGACATCCGCATCGACCATAAAGTCGCTGCCAAGGCTTTCGGCCAATGGCTGCAGGCGCTTCCCGAACGCGTCGCCCTGATAGGTGAAAGCCAGCTCAGCCCCTGCTTCGTGCATCGCTTTCGAGATACCCCAGGCAATCGACCGGTCATTGGCGACACCCATGATCAGGCCGCGTTTCCCTTTTAGAACTTCTGACATCTCGTTCACCCGTTATACTTTGACAGGACCATGGATCCGTTTGTGCCACCAAAGCCGAAGCTATTGGTCATGACCGAATCCAAACCTGCATTTTCAACCACTTGAGTTGCAATTTCACCGGGCTGGATGCCTTCGGCTAGTGTGTCGACATTGATCGACGGCGTTATGAAATCATTGTCCAGCATGAGCAGGCAGAAGATCGCCTCAAGCGCGCCGGCTGCGCCTTGTGCGTGCCCGGTCATCGACTTGGTGGATGAGATCGGCGGCACGTTGCCTTCGCCGAAGATGCGACGGACGGCTTCAACTTCACCCACATCTCCGACCGGGGTCGAGGTGCCGTGCGCGTTGATGTAGCCAACCTTGCGGCCTTCGGGCAGGGTCGACAGCGCAAGACGCATCGCGCGCTCACCGCCTTCGCCGGACGGGGCCACCATGTCATGACCGTCCGAGGTTGCGGCATAGCCGGTCACCTCGGCGTAGATTTTGGCACCGCGCGCCAATGCATGGTCCAGATCCTCAAGCACGACAATGCCGCCACCACCCGAGATCACAAAGCCGTCGCGGTCCTGATCGAACGCGCGCGAGGCTTTCTGCGGAGTGTCGTTATACTTAGACGACATCGCGCCCATCGCGTCGAATAGGCAGGACAGGGTCCAGTCCAACTCCTCGCCGCCACCTGCAAACATCACGTCCTGCTTGCCCAGCATGATCTGTTCCGCGGCGTTGCCGATGCAATGCAGCGAGGTCGAACAGGCCGAAGTGATCGAGTAGTTGATACCTTTGATTTTGTAGGCGGTGGCAAGGTTCGCGGAAATCGTGGAACACATGCATTTCGGCACGGCAAAAGGCCCGATCCGCTTGGTGGCGCCGTTTTTCAGTACCGTCTGATGCGCGGTCAGCATTGCACTGGTGGACGGTCCGCCGGATCCGGCAACCAACCCGGTGCGCGGATTGACGACCTGTTCCTCGGTCAGCCCGGAATCGGCAATCGCCTGTCCCATCGCGATATGCGCGTAGGCCGCACCTGGCCCCATGAAGCGCAGGGTACGTTTGTCCACGCGCTCGGACACGTCGATCTTGAGCGACCCGGCGATCTGGCTTCGAAAGCCATGTTCGACCATCTGCTCATTGGCCTCGATGCCGGACTTACCTGCTTTGAGCGAGGCGAGAACCTCTTCGGCATTGTTCCCGATCGAGGAGACGATCCCCAAACCGGTGACGACGACGCGACGCATATGCGTTCTCCTGTGTTCCGTTCCTGTTGGCGTAATGTCCGCTGGCGTCAGCTTTCGGACAGTGCAACCTTCATATCTTTGACTTGGTAAATTACTTCACCATCCGCTTCGACACGGCCATCCGCGACCCCCATGGTCAGACGGCGTGTTTGTACGGCTTTGGTAAAATCAACATAATAGGTCAGCATCTTACGGTCCGGGCGGACCATGCCGGTCAGTTTGACTTCGCCCACGCCCAGGGCGTAGCCGCGCCCCTGCCAGCCGCGCCAGCCCAGGTTGAAGCCCGTCAGCTGCCACAGGCCATCCAAACCCAAGCAGCCCGGCATGATCGGGTTGCCGGGGAAATGGCAGTCAAAGAACCAAAGATCAGGCGTGATGTCGAATTCCGCGACAACATGGCCTTTGCCATGTGCACCTCCGTCACCTGAAACATCGGTGATCCGGTCCATCATCAGCATCGGAGGGGCAGGCAATTGCGCATTGCCGGGGCCAAAAAGTTCGCCTCGCGCGCATTTCAGCAGATCCTCTTTGTCAAAACTGCTTGGGAATTGGGCCATTCTTGCCGCCTCTTCTGCCTTGGGTCTGTTCATTACATTTGGCCTCACCTAGCACCCGTATGCAAGGTCCTGCAAGAGCAGTGGCCGGATGATGTTGCGACCTAGCGGTCTTTGCGAATGAATTTCATTTGAAATTGGCATCCCTGCGCCCCTATATATATAAGCAGCAAAAATGGGTATCGGATTCATGACACCTCAGAGCCGTAAGATAGCTACAGACTGGTTGGAGAGCGCCGGATTGCGCCCGACGCGACAGCGTGTTGCGCTGGCCGAGTTGCTTGTGGGCGATGGTCGTCACCGGCATGTCACAGCGGAAAGCCTGTTTGACTCCGCGAAGACCAAGGGCGACGCGGTGTCGCTTGCGACGGTCTACAATACGCTTCGCGCGTTCTGCGATGCGGGCGTGCTGCAAGAGATCACGGTGGATGGGTCGAAAAGCTATTTTGACACCAACACCCATGATCACCCGCATTTCTATTGGGAAGATGAAAGCCGGCTGAGTGACGCTCCGTCCGAAGAGTTGGTGATCCAGCGCCTCCCGAAGGCGCCGGAAGGGGTCGAGATCGCCTCGGTCGATGTGGTTATCCGTCTTCGCAAGAAACCTTAGTTCTGGCCTCGGACTAACGTATCAAACAGGATACGTTCCGCTGACGCCAATGTGGCTTCGACGGGGCCGGTTCCGTGGCGCGCCAAGACGACAGGTTCAGCAGCGTCCTTGTCTAGGATCGGCAGACGCACAAGCGTTCGATTGTCATAGCTCGTCGAATTGTTTGGGCTGGCGTAGCTGATTGCGATTCCTTCCCCATGGGCTGCGAGGCTGCGCTGAATCTCAAGCGTCGCGGCCCTGTGGGCGACAGTTGGGTTCAGGCCATTACGTCGAAACAGGTTCAGGACGTGCTGAGCGGACAGCCCTTCTTTTGACAGGATCAGGGGTTCCAGTTCCAGATCGGCCAAAGTCACACTGCGAGCCTCTGCAAGCGGGTGATCAGGTGGGAGCAAGGCGTGCGGGACACTGTCGAACAGCTCTTGCCGGGTAAACCCTGCATCCATGCCAAGGTCATATGTGATCGCGATATCCGTCTGACCGTTGATGAGACCGTCCAGCAAGCCCTCGAAACTGTCCACCTGATAGGTGATGGTCACATCGGGAAGGGCAGTTTGCAGACTGCGCAAGGCAGAGGCCAGATGAAACGGTGCCAGGTCAATGAAACAGCCCAGCCGCAGGTGTGAAGACCCGTGCGGCGCATCTGTCGGATTTTCGATCTGCGCGGCAGAGTGCAACAGCTTTTCCGCCTGTTCGATGAAAAGGCGGCCCTGAGGGGTTGTGGTCATCGCCGCCCCCCTCCGACGCATGAACAGCGGATATCCCAGAAGCGACTCAACCCGCGTCAGGGCCGTCGATAAGGCAGGTTGCGATACGTTCAGCGCGTGGGCCGCGGACGACAAGCTGCCATGGCGGCCGATGGCGCAGACATATTCGTATTGGCGAAGTGAGATATATAACATCACGTTAATTTTTACTTCGAAAGATATGATTTGAACAGAAGGCTTTGTTGCCCTTTAAACGGGGGCAAGCACAAGGAGACCGACATGCCACACCCTCTTGTTTCTCAGGACATGATCGACACCTATCAGACCGACGGGGTAGTCCTGATCAAAGGGCTTTTTGCCGATCACGTGGATGCGTTGCGCGACGGGGTTGCCGCCAATATGGCCGAGCCGGGACCCTATGCGCCGGACAATAAAAAGGAAGGGCAGACCGGGCTGTTCTTTGATGATTACTGCAACTGGACCCGTATTCCGCAGTTCCGCGAGGTGATCGAGACCTCTCCGGCAGCTGAGGTCGCAGCTGACCTGATGCAGTCGAAAACCGTGCAGATGTTTCACGACCATGTGCTGGTGAAAGAGCCAGGCACCTCGATGGCGACGCCCTGGCATCAGGACGGGCCGTATTACTTTGTCGAAGGGCAGCAGACGATCAGCTTCTGGTCGCCTTTGGATCCGGTGAAACAGGCCACCCTGCGCTGTGTTGCGGGATCGCACAGGTGGGAGAAAGAGGTGCTGCCGACCCGCTGGGTCAGCGAAGAGGGGTTCTTTGCTGATGAAGGCCAGTACATCCCGGTACCCGACCCGGATGCGGAAGGGATGAAAGTGGTCGAATTCGAAATGGAGCCCGGTGACGCGGTCGCGTTCAACTACCGCACCCTGCATGGGGCGCGAGGGAATCACTCGGACAGTCGTCGCCGGGCGTTTTCACTAAGGCTGGTCGGGGATGATGCGCGCTATGTCGAGCGTCCGGGCCGCACGTCGCCTCCGTTTCCGGGGCATGATATGGTGCCGGGGCAGCGGTTGCGGGAAGACTGGTTCCCGATGCTGCTGCCGCGATAGGGGGCTCTGCCCCCGCCGCCTGCGGCGCCTCCCCCGGGATATTTTCGGCCAGATGAAGAGCGGATCAGAACCACTGGCCGGGTTCGATCAATCCCAGATCGAGCAATTGGCGCGATGTCCATTCGAACGAGACGGAATTGTGCCAACGGAAACTCGAGATATCGAAGGCTGAACCTGCGTTGCTTTTTAGGGCTTTTGCCGCCCGGAATGAGCAGATCGCGGCCGTCAGATTGTGGTGCCACGGGCATGCATAGGTGTTGTATTCGGCCTCGTTGAACGTGTGGTCGGGCTGCAGTATCAGGTCTTTGCGGGTCTTGAATAGGGCGATTCTGTCGATGCGACGGCGTTCATAGGGGATGTGATCTTCAAACCGCCAGCGCAAGCCGCCGGACATGTCCAATTGACGCTCGACTGGTCGGCCGGTGGCGTCATGGCGGGTGTGGGCATAGTAACCGGTGCTGTCCAGCATGGCCTGGTCAGGGGCTACGCCGTTCGGGAACTGGCTCAGATCACCGGCATAGAGGTCGATCACGTGGCACAACATTGCGTTTCGGCGTTCCTCGGTGTGGAAGGCCAGCAATTCCCCTATGCTGCGTGTTTCGCAGAAAGGGTAGAACAGGTATTCAGCGTTGTAGCAGTAATACATCCAGACGCCGGGTGCGGCTTTCGTGATGCGAATGATCGCGTCGAACACCATTGTCCGGGGCGCGCATCTGAACGTCACGCGATGTATCCGCGCGGACAGGTCCTCGCTGAGGGTGAATTCGGCGGGCATGAAAGCCACGACGGACTTGAAGCCGAGGCCTAGATGGTGGTGCAGCGTGCTTTCGACCTCGGTCTCGTCTTCGGCGAAAATCAGGGCCACGGGGCCTTTGGACAGGGCGGATTGGCCTGAATTCAGAAGGCTGTCGAGGGATTCGTACTGCATCGCCGGTTTTCATTCGCGTCTTGCTGGAAAGTTTCGCCAAATTCGGGTAATTGCGCCGGCATTGCAAGCGGCGTTCGAAGCATATAGATGACGCCGATCCAGCGACTGCAAAGGCCCGATCCATGTCTGAACCCAAAAAGCTGTTTATCAAGACCTATGGCTGTCAGATGAATGTCTATGACAGCGAGCGTATGGCCGAGACCTTGGGCGGGCAGGGATATGTCGAGACCAAGTCGCCAGACGATGCAGACATGATCCTGCTGAACACCTGCCATATTCGAGAAAAGGCCGCCGAAAAGGTTTATTCCGAACTTGGCCGGTTTAAGGGTTTGAAGGCGGAAAAGCCCGACCTCAAGATCGGGGTGGCGGGCTGTGTTGCGCAGGCCGAGGGTGAAGAGATCATGCGCCGTCAGCCTCTGGTCGATCTGGTGGTCGGACCACAAAGCTATCACCGTTTGCCGGAGATGGAGGCCAAGACTCGTGAAGGTGCCAAAGCTCTGGACACGGATTTCCCCGAAGAGGACAAGTTCGAAAAGCTTAAGAACCGTCCCAAAGCCAAACGCGGCCCAACGGCGTTTTTGACGGTACAGGAGGGTTGCGACAAGTTCTGCGCTTTCTGCGTTGTGCCATATACCCGCGGGGCCGAGGTCAGCCGCCCGGCCGACCGCATCATTCGTGAAGCGCAGGATCTGGTCGAACGCGGCGTGCGCGAGATCACTCTGCTGGGTCAGAACGTCAACGCCTATCACGGTGCCGGCCCCAATGGAGACATGACGCTGGCTGGGCTTATCTGGGAATTGAACAAGGTCGACGGGCTGGAGCGTATCCGTTTCACCACCTCGCATCCCAATGACATGGCAGATGATCTGATTGAGGCGCATGGTACCTGTGAAAAGTTGATGCCCTACCTACACTTGCCGGTGCAGGCAGGGTCGGACCGGATCCTCAAGCGGATGAACCGCAGCCATACGGCGGACAGCTATTTGCGCCTGATCGAGCGTATCCGCGCTGCGCGTCCGGATATCGTGATGTCGGGGGATTTCATCGTCGGCTTCCCGGAAGAAACCGAAGAGGATTTCCAGGCGACTTTGGATTTGGTTGAGCAGGTCAAATACGGCTATGCCTACTCGTTCAAGTACTCGACCCGTCCGGGGACTCCGGCGGCGGAACGCGCCCAGGTTGACCCGGCGGCGGCGGATGACCGCTTACAACGCTTGCAAGCTCTGATCACCAAGCATCAGCGCGAGATTCAAGATTCCATGGTCGGTCGCACTGTCGGCGTTCTGTTTGAGAAACCCGGGCGGCTCGAAGGGCAAATGGTTGGAAAATCGGACTATCTTCACTCGGTGCACGTGGTTGGGTCTGACCTGAACGTGGGAGACCTGCGGAAGGTGCGTATCGTGAAGTCTGGCGCGAACTCTTTGGCCGGGGAACTGTTGCAATAAGGTGGTTCTTTGCGGGCACGTCGTGCCAGTACGAATATATCTAAAATTTACCCTTGATTTATGAATTGGAACTATGTTCCGAGAGGAGCCAAGTTTTCTGATGGGCCTCGACCGCGTGCGGAAGGTTTGTTTTTGCCGATCACGAAAGTGGCGTCGATGGAGGGTATTGAGTGGTGGTTCTGAAGTGCAAAGGTCTCTGGTCTGTGTCGGTCGCAACTTTAGTGGCTTTTGGGGCCAGCGCGACTTGGGCGAGCGATCAAACGGGGGACATATCTGATCCCGAAGTGATCAGCGACAAGCGCTTCAGCGACGATGTCAGTGCCTTCTATCTCGGTGTGACGGCAGGGTATGGCGGTGGGGGCGATGATCGGTTCGGTCTGACCACGCCAACCGATACTTTCGCAATCGGCGATCAGGACATCAGCGGAACCTATGGCGGTGTGCGTGGCGGCTGGCGGGGTGTCCTGCCGGCTCGGGGCGGTCGTGACTATGTTTATGGATTTGAGCTGGGATATGATTTCGGATCGCTGGACGACAGTGTTTCCACTGTAGTCGGCTCTGAGACGGTTCAAGGCGGGTCAGAAGTCTCGGATATTGTCACCTTGCGGTTTCGGAATGGCCTAACCAACCGCAGCGGGCGAATCCTTTACTTCGTCAGTGTCGGTTACCTTTGGGGTGACGTAGAGACCACAAACAGTATTTCGTCCACCACTGGCACACAGTCATTTGAAACTTCGGATCGCCGCAACGGGTTCTCGCTCAGCATTGGTGCGGAACATTATCTGACGGAAGACTGGTCGATCACAGGTGAGTTTGAATATGTCCAGTTCGATTCCAAGGATATTGAATTCTCTTCGGGTTTTTCGACAAAATCCACACCGAACTATCGCGGTCTGAGGTTCGGTTTGAACTACAAGTTCTAAACCGGGGCAAAGCGCCCGATCGGCGCTTTTGTCATCGCCGAGCGAATTTTTGAAACTGTGGCTTGCACCTGGTCCGAGTTCTTGTCTACGCTCAAGGTGAAACGCCAAGACAGGAGAACGGATTGGCCATCGGTGCCCTTACCCCACCGCAAAATGAGATGCCCCAGCGCGAGGCATTTGTAGAATTCCCCGACAACCGCTTGTTGATTGATTTATGTGGCGAATATGACCGCAACCTGACCGAGATCGAACAGAAGCTCTCGGTCCAGATTGTGCGCCGCGGCAATCAGTTGGTGGTGATGGGCGAAGAGGATTCGCAGAAAAACGCTATCGAGGTTTTGCAAGCCCTCTACACCCGTCTGGAAGGCGGGCGCGAGGTTGAAGCCGCCGATGTGGACCGGGAGCTGCGCATGGGCGGCTCAGAACAGGGGACTGGCAGTCGGGACGGCGACCAGCTTGAGATGTTCAAGGGTGGTACCGTTGAAATCAAGACCCGCAAAAAGCTGGTCGAACCCCGCACGGATGCGCAAAAAGCCTATGTGCAGTCGCTTTTCCAGAATGAACTGGCCTTCGGAATCGGCCCGGCGGGTACCGGTAAGACATATTTGGCCGTTGCCGTTGGCGTGTCGATGTTCATCGGTGGCCATGTGGACCGCATCATCCTCAGCCGTCCTGCGGTCGAGGCCGGGGAAAAGCTGGGTTATCTGCCGGGCGACATGAAGGACAAGGTCGATCCGTATATGCAGCCGCTCTATGACGCGCTGAACGACTTTTTGCCCGGAAAACAGCTCGCAAAACTGATCGAGGAAAAGCGAATCGAGATCGCTCCGCTGGCGTTCATGCGAGGGCGGACGTTGGCCAATGCTTTTGTGGTGCTGGATGAGGCGCAGAACGCGACGACCATGCAGATGAAGATGTTCCTGACCCGTCTGGGCGAGGGTAGCCGTATGGTTATCACGGGTGACCGGTCTCAGGTCGATTTGCCGCGTGGGGTTCAATCTGGGCTGGCAGATGCCGAACGGCTGCTGAAAACGATCCCGAATATCAGCTTCAACTACTTTACTTCGAAAGATGTGGTGCGGCATCCGCTTGTCGCCGCAATCATCGAAGCGTATGAGGCCGATTCAGGGCGCGAGACAGGATAACTCAAGGTCCAACGTCAGGCTTTGAGGCGACAGGATGAATCTTGAACTCACCGTGGAAGACGACCGCTGGCAGGGGCTGGAGCCTCTGTCTTCGCGCGCGGTTGAAGCGGTTCTGCACCATTGTGGGCTGGATCCGGATTTGTGTGAGGTCAGCCTGCTGGCCTGCGATGACACCCGAATTGCGGAACTGAACGCCGAGTTCCGGGAAAAACCAACACCGACGAACGTTCTGAGCTGGCCCGCCGAAGACCTCGCAGCGGATGTCGCAGGTGAAACCCCCGAACTGCCGGAACCCGATTTTACCGGCGAAATTGCCCTCGGGGACATTGCGATCTCATACGAGACTTGCGCGCGCGAGGCGGCTGAGGCGGGCAAATCCATGTCTGATCACGTGACGCATCTGATCGTTCACGGAACGTTGCATTTGCTGGGGTATGATCACATTCGTGACCCCGATGCGACCTTGATGGAAGGGATTGAGGTCAAGATACTTGGCAAACTGGGTATCAATGACCCATATAATAGGTGAAGCGGGTTATTTCACCCGATCAATTGGAAGAGGACAATGGGCGATACAGACGGCAGTTCTAGGGCGGCGCAAAGCGCGCAGTCTGAGAATTTGGACATTGAAGAGAAAAGCGGTTTCTTTTCGCGGATTATGGATGCCATCTCAGGGGCCGAAGAGGAGCAAAGCGCTCCGGTCAACGGGCATGAAATAGCCGACAATCAACATCGCGGCATGGTTAACCTGCGTCGCAAGCGGGTTGAGGATGTCGCCATTCCGACCGTTGAAATCGTCTCGGTTCCCTCAACGATTTCCAAGGATGAACTGGCTCAGGTCTTTCGCGAAAGCGGCCTGTCGCGGATACCCGTGTATGAAGGTACGCTGGATACGCCGCTGGGTTTTGTCCACCTAAAGGACTTTGCTCTAACCCATGGGTTCAATGGTGGCGGAGCCGAGTTCGACCTGACCTCGATGCTGCGCACGCTGCTGTTTGTGCCGCCCTCGATGCCTATCGGTGTTTTGCTGACCAAGATGCAGACCGAACGCCGTCACATGGCGTTGGTGATCGATGAATATGGCGGCGTTGACGGATTGTTAACCATCGAAGACCTGATTGAGCAGGTCGTCGGCGAAATCGCCGATGAGCATGACGCGCATGAAGATCAGCTTTGGCTGCAGGAAAAGCCGGGTTGCTACGTCGTTCAGGCCCGCGTTCCGCTTGAGGATTTTGAGGCCGAGATCGGACGTTCTCTGACCAGCCACGAGGATGTGGACGAGGAAGAGATCGAAACTCTGGGCGGTCTAGTCTTCATGCTGTCGGGTCGTGTTCCGGCGCGGGGTGAGGTTGTACTGCATCCCGAAGGCCCGGAGTTCGAGGTGATCGATGCCGACCCGCGCCGCATCAAGCGTCTGCGCGTCATGTTGCCGGACGTCGCTGCATGATCCCTGTCCGGGGTTGGCCTTTCTGGCTTAGACTTGGTGCCGCAGCTGCCTTGGGGGCGCTGGGCGCTTATGGCTTGGCGCCGTTTGGCTACTGGCCGCTGACGCTGATTGCGCTGACCCTAATTCCCGCGTTCTTTCTCGCCTGTGAAACCCGCGCGCGGGCCGCGTGGTTGGGCTGGGCCTTTGCCACCGGCTACTTCGCCCATGCGCTGAGTTGGATCATCGAGCCTTTCCAAGTGGACGCCGAGCGCCATGCGTGGATGGCTCCGTTTGCGCTGGTCTTCATGGCTGGCGGACTGGCGTTGTTCTGGGCAGTGGCATTCTGGGCGGCGCGGCGGGTTGAAGCTCCGGCCGCGCGGCAGGCTGTGTCGCTGGCCCTGACATTGTCGCTGGCTGAGTTTGGACGCGGTTATCTTCTGACCGGCTTCCCCTGGGCCGGGGTTGCGCAGGTCTGGGTCGACACACCGGTTGCGCAAATTTTGTCTTTGGTTGGTCCCTATGGGCTGGCTGCGCTGACCTTCGCGGTAACGTTTTCGCTTGGGGCTGCGATGGCGCAACCTGTGGCTCTCCGCTCGCTTTTGGTTCCGGTCGTTGCGTTCGCAGGTGCCACGGTTCTTGCCGTGGTCTACGCTTCCGGCAGACCGACCATTGAATATGGCGAAAATACTGTCCGATTGATCCAGCCAAATGCGCCTCAGCATCAGAAATGGGATCCTGCATACGCGCCCCTTTTCTTCGCTCGGCAGATCGAATTCACCGCGGCAGAGCCACGTCCCGACCTGATCGTCTGGCCCGAGACTGCAATTCCGGCGTGGCTCAGCAGCGCCGATCCTTATCTTGAGGCCGCCACGGATGCAGCTCAGGGCGTTCCGGTTATTCTGGGCATTCAGCGAGGGGACGGCCCTCGCATCTACAACTCGATGATCTATCTCGATGAGAACGGGCAGCAGACGGGTCTTTATGACAAGCACCATCTGGCCCCGTTTGGCGAATATGTCCCGTTCGGAAACCTGATGGCCCGTTTCGGTATTCACGGCATGGCCACAACGGCTGGTCATGGATTCAGTTCGGGGCCGGGGCCTGCAGTGATGCAGGCGGGCAAGCTGGGGCAGGCGCTGCCGCTGATCTGCTACGAAGCCGTCTTTCCCCAAGACGTAAACGGCGCGCCGGAACGCGCCGATTTCATCTTGCAGATCACCAATGATGCGTGGTTCGGAACCCGTTCCGGCCCTTACCAGCATCTTGCCCAGGCCCAGATGCGGGCGATTGAGCAGGGGCTGCCACTTATGCGGTCCGCCAATACCGGCATTTCGGGGATGATCGACCCTTTGGGGCGGATTACCGCATCGCTTCCTTTGGGGCAGGCCGGGTTTGTGGACGCCGATCTGCCGTTGCCTCTTGCGCCGACGATTTATTCCCGCATGGGGGACCTGCCCGTGTTCGGGGTCTTTCTCTTGTTGGCCGTGTTGCTATGGCGCATGCCGCGGCCGCGCAGCGCCTAGTTTCCGATTGACGCCATTTCGCAAGGCGCGTATGCCCTTGGTGCCTGTCACAACGGCTTCCTGGCGTGGCAGAGGAACTTCAATGGAGCACATTTATGTCCCGACAGAACTACACTTTTACTTCGGAATCGGTTTCCGAAGGGCACCCGGATAAGGTCTGTGACCGGATTTCGGACGCCGTACTCGACGCATTTCTGAATGAAGAACCCGAAGCGCGCGTGGCGTGCGAAACCTTTGCTACGACCGATCGGGTCGTCATCGGTGGCGAAGTAGGTCTGTCTGATCAGGAAAAGCTGCACGACTATATGGGCCGCATCGACGAGATCGCGCGCGCCTGTATCAAGGATATTGGTTACGAGCAGGACAAGTTTCACCACGAAACAGTCGAAGTGACGAACCTGCTGCACGAACAGTCCGCTCATATCGCTCAAGGCGTTGATGCCTCGGGTGATAAGGATGAGGGTGCGGGCGATCAGGGCATAATGTTTGGCTATGCCACCACGGAAACCCCTGCGCTGATGCCGGCCCCGATCCAGTATTCGCACGCGATCCTCCGTCGTCTGGCTGAAGTGCGTAAAAACGGCAGCGAGCCTGCTTTGGGCCCGGACGCGAAATCGCAGCTGTCCGTTGTTTACCGCGATGGCAAGCCGGTTGGCGTCAGCTCGATCGTTCTGTCCACGCAGCATCTGGATGAAGCGCTGACCTCGGACGACATCCGTGCGATCGTCGAGCCCTACATCACCGAAACCCTGCCCGAAGGATGGCTGAGCGCTGATACCGAATGGCACGTGAACCCGACCGGTAAGTTCGTGATCGGAGGCCCAGACGGAGATGCGGGCCTGACCGGCCGCAAGATCATCGTCGACACCTATGGCGGCGCGGCCCCTCATGGCGGCGGGGCGTTCTCGGGCAAAGACCCAACCAAGGTGGACCGCTCGGCAGCTTATGCCGCGCGCTACCTAGCCAAGAACGTGGTCGCCGCCGGCATGGCAGAACGCTGCACCATCCAGCTGAGCTATGCGATTGGCGTCTCCAAACCGCTGTCGATCTACGCCGACACCCATGGAACCGGCCAGATCGCGGACGCCGTGATCGAAAAAGCTGTTGGTCAGGTCATGGATCTGACGCCGCGCGGCATTCGTGAGCATCTGCAACTGAACAAGCCGATCTATCAGCGCACCGCAGCTTACGGTCATTTCGGCCGTGAACCCGCTGCCGATGGCGGCTTCAGCTGGGAACGCACTGATCTCATCGACGCCCTAAAGGCGGCGGTCTGATCCAAGACAAAAGGGGCGCGTCTCGCAGGATGCGCCCTTTCTCTTTTTCGAGATGCTCCGAGGGTCAGCCCCTTGTCACAAGACGCGCGCCACAGTAAGGGCACCGCCATGAGCAACCAGACACCCCAACGCCCCCGCAGAAACTTCTATGGCCGCTTCAAGGGCAAAACCCTGAAGCAAAGCCAGAAGACGTATCTGAACGAAGACCTCGATGCCCTGTCCCCCGGTGCTGTCGATTGGGAGACGAACCCCGAACGCCACCCGCTGGACCTCGACGCGCTGTTTGGCGGCAAGGATGTCTGGCTTGAAGTTGGCTTTGGCGGTGGTGAACATCTGGTGCATCAGGCATCGAACAACCCCGATATCGGGATCATCGGGGCCGAGCCATACATCAACGGCGTTGCCATGCTGCTTGGTAAGATCCGTCAGGCTGGGGTCGAGAACCTTGCCGTGCATCCCGGCGATGCGCGCGACCTGTTCGATGTGCTGCCCGAGGCCAGCATTTCACGCGCCTTCCTGCTTTATCCCGACCCGTGGCCCAAAACACGCCACCATCGCCGCCGTTTCGTGACGCCCGAGCATCTTGAGCCTCTGGCTCGTGTCCTGAAGTCCGGCTCGATCTTCCGCGTGGCCACAGACATTCCCGATTATGTACGCCAGACGCTTGAGGAAGTACCTCGCGCTGGTTTCGAATGGTTGGCTGAACGCCCTGCCGATTGGCGCGAGCCTTGGGGCGACTGGATCTCGACCCGCTATGAACAAAAAGCCCTGCGGGAAGGGCGGACACCGCACTATCTGACCTTCCGCCGGACGGAAGCCTGACCCGTTTCAAATTTCTGTAATCCTGCACGCTATGCTAGGCTGTGCGCGTTACGCGTTTTCAGCATAGCTTATTTCAAGGATTACGATGTCTGATATTCGGATTACCAACTGCCACACGCATCTGTTTCACTCGCGCCATGTGCCCGAGGACTATCCCTATCCGGCGCTCAAACCGTTCAAGAAGATGCCATGGTTGATCAAGGCTCTGGCTTTTGGTGCCAGACTGATCGGCCAGCTCGGCGTCGCCGATAAACTGGATCGGCTCTATCGCTTTCAGCAGGAGACGGATGAAGGCAGCCAGCGTGAGATTCTGGATAACCTGCAGCGACATTACCCCAGCAATACCCGCTTTGTCGTTTTGCCGATGGATCTGTCGGCCTTTGGCTTCGGCGCGCCTGAGGTGCCCCTGCGCGACCAGCACGACGAACTGGCGCAGTTGGCCACTGACCCTGAGGTTGGCACCTCGGTGATTCCCTTCGCAACGATCGACCCGCGGGCTGATCCCAATGCCACAGAGCTGTGGCGCGCCATTGACGATCTGAGGTTTCGGGGGGTCAAGCTCTATCCTCGTTTGGGATTTGCACCGAATGACCCGGCTCTGATGCAGCATGTCTATCCGCGGTTGCAGGATGAGAACCTGCCTGTGATGTCGCATTGTTCGCGTGGCGGGGTTCAGGGGCGGTATCTTTCCGACTATTGGGCTGACCGCTATACAGAGCCTGAGGCGTTTATTCCGGTGATGCGGGCCTTTCCTGACCTTCGGATCTGTCTGGCACATTTTGGTGGGCAGCGAGACTGGCATGCCTACGTCAATCCCGATCACAGCGACCCTTTGGACGATGCATTCAACCGGAATTGGCTGAGATCCATCCGCACGATGATCGGCAGCGGAGACCACGATGGCCTGTGGACGGATATCTCCTACACTCTTTTCCAATTCGAAGACTATGCGCCGTTCCTGCGTTTGTTCTTGATGGGCGAAGATAAAGAAAGCGAACGCCTGCGGTCGCGCGTTTTGTTCGGCTCAGACTACTACATAACCCGGCAACAGGCATTGTCGGAAAAGGCGGTCTGTATCCGGTTGCGCAACGTTCTGGGCGAAGAGATCTTTCGCCAAATCGCCGAGGAAAACCCGGCAAAATGGCTGGGAGAGAGCTGAGAGGCACCCATCCCCTCATTGCCGCTGGACCAACTGGTCCCAATTCGCTAATCGGCATGGACTGATAGCGAAAACAGGAGCCCCCATGTCCGGACACGGCACGCCCATCCCGATGACCTCGCATCCCAGCGGCCCGTTGAACGGAACGGCTGAGGTGCCCGGCGACAAGTCGATCTCGCATCGGTCGCTGATCCTTGGCGCGATGGCGGTTGGGGAAACCAAAATCTCGGGCCTGCTTGAGGGCGAGGATGTTCTGGACACTGCCAAGGCCATGCGCGCATTTGGGGCCGAGGTGACGGACCATGGCGGCGGTGAATGGACAGTGCATGGCGTGGGTGTAGGCGGCTTTGCCGAACCCGATCAGGTGATCGACTGCGGCAACTCGGGCACTGGCGTGCGGTTGATCATGGGCGCGATGGCAACCTCTCCGATTACGGCGACCTTTACGGGTGATGCCAGTCTGAACAAGCGCCCGATGGCGCGGGTTACCGATCCGCTTGCGCTGTTCGGCGCGCAGTCGGTTGGCCGTTCGGGCGGGCGCCTGCCGATGACCATCGTGGGCGCGGCGGATCCGACCCCGGTCCGCTACGAGGTTCCGGTTCCTTCGGCGCAGGTGAAATCAGCCGTTCTGCTGGCGGGGCTGAACGCCCCCGGCAAGACTATTGTTGTCGAGAAAGAAGCCACCCGTGACCACTCGGAACGGATGCTGGCCGGTTTCGGGGCCGAGATCACGGTTGAAGATACGGATGAGGGCCGCGTGATCACGCTGACCGGTCGACCCGAGCTGAAACCTCAGGTGATTGCCGTGCCGCGTGACCCGTCGAGCGCAGCTTTCCCGGTTTGCGCGGCGCTGATCACCCCCGGTTCGGACGTGCTGGTGCCGGGCATCGGTCTGAACCCGACCCGCGCAGGCCTCTTCACTACTCTGCGTGAGATGGGCGCGGACCTGACCTATGAAAACGAACGCGAAGAGGGCGGTGAGCCCGTTGCCGATCTGCGTGCCAAATACTCGCCCAACATGAAGGGGATCGAGGTCCCGGCCGAGCGCGCAGCCTCGATGATCGACGAATACCCGGTTCTGTCTGTGGTGGCGGCAAATGCGACCGGTACTACGATGATGGGCGGCGTGAAAGAGCTGCGCGTCAAGGAAAGCGACCGGATCGACGCGATGGCGCGCGGCTTGCGGGCCAACGGCTTGACCGTGAATGAAGGCGACGATTGGTGGTCGGTCGAAGGGCTGGGCATCGGCAACGTCCCCGGCGGCGGCACCTGCGAAAGCTTTCTGGACCACCGGATCGCGATGTCCTTCATGGTGATGGGCATGGGTGCGAAAAAGCCCGTCTCGGTCGATGATGGCGGCCCGATTGCAACCTCGTTCCCGATCTTCGAGCCGCTGATGGCCTCGCTGGGTGCCAAGGTCGAACGGACATGAGCTTTACCGTCGCCATTGATGGCCCAGCGGCGGCGGGCAAGGGGACGATCTCAAAAGGCGTCGCGGCGCATTTCGGGTTTGCGCATCTGGATACGGGGCTGTTGTATCGAGCGGTAGGACGGCGCGTGTTGGATGGGGTTGATCCCGTCGCGGCGGCCCAAGCTCTGACCGCAGAGGAACTGGAGCAAGGCGATCTGCGCACGGCTGAGATCGCGCAGGCGGCGTCAAAAGTTGCGGTCATCCCTGAGGTACGGGCCGCGCTGGTCGATTTCCAACGCGCCTTTGCCCGACGTTCGGATGGGGCCGTATTGGATGGGCGCGATATCGGGACGGTGATCTGCCCCGAGGCTGAGGTAAAGTTGTTCGTCACCGCCAGCGCGGAGGTGCGGGCTGAACGCCGGTTTTTGGAACTTAGCGCCAAAGGGTCTGATGTAACGCGTGATCAGGTCCTGGCCGATGTGCGCGAACGGGATGCGCGCGATGCGGAGCGTAGTACCGCCCCCATGAAACCCGCCGAAGACGCCGTTCTGCTGGACACGTCCGAACTGAGCATCGACGACGCTCTGGCAACGGCCATCGACATCATCAGACAAAAAAGACCCGCAGCGTAACTGCGGGCCGTTGTCTGAGCGGATCAGAGTTCGCCGACGGCGATGCTCTTGATGTTTGCCCACTGGTCATCAGCGGTTTTGGCAGTGCCAACCACGTCTTTTAGAAACGCGGCGCGGGTTTCTGCGTTCAGGAACAGGAACAATTTGCCGTCCACGATCAGGTATTGATCCGGGTCACCGTCAAACTTCTTGCCGACCGAAACTCCGAATGAGCAGAAGCCGCCGTGCTGGGGTAGGTAGGCTGCTGGGTTAGCCTCAAAGGCCTCGCGGTTTTCGGCCGTGGTGAAGTAGTAGGACGCGCCATCATAGGTGGCCGAGTGGGTGGCAAAACCCTCGACCGGGTTGCCGCTGTTGACCAGCGCGACCAGATCCACCCCATGCGCAGCAAGCGGCGCACCAGCCGCCGAGATGCCTTTGGAGACATTGATTTCATCCGCAGCAAAGGCCGGGGCCGACAGGGCAAGCGCAGCAACAAAAGCAGTGAAGACGAGCGATTTCATTTGGGTCATCCTTTCATTTTCATATCCGGGCTGAGGTATCCCTCCGCCGATGTGACAAAGTTAGGACAGGTGTTTTGTACGCGTAATCGCAGATAAGCCATGAAGCTGTGCAGATCGTTCAAACATCTGGATTACACGCAAAAACACTTCACACAGCTTTGTTTGGCCAGTGACCCGGTTGATTTCTAAGGTAGGGGGGCAACTATGGGAGCGGCCTCATGATCCGACTAGCTGTGATTTTGTTCCTCATCGCCGGCAGCGTGAGCGCGCAACAGGCCGAACCGCCCGTACCTGAGGGCGAACCTCCGATGACATATGAGCGGTTGGGCAGGATCCTCTTTGCGCTTGATCCGGAGACGCAGCCCAGCGGGCCAGGGTTCCAGATCACCATTGCGGATGTGCCGGTTCTGGTGATCACCGATGTAGTGGCCGATCGAATGCGCGCTATGGTGCCTATCAGCAGCACGGCAGATCTGTCTGTGGAGGATCTGCAACGGATGATGCAGGCCAATTTCGACAGCACGCTGGACGCGCGCTATGCGATTGCCAACGGAACCCTTTGGGCCGTGTTCATCCATCCTCTGTCGCCGCTGAAAAAGGATCAGCTGATCTCGGGCCTGGCGCAGACAGTGAACATCGCAAACACCTATGGCACTCTTTATTCGGGCGGAGCGGCTGAGTTCGGAGGGGGTGACAGCGGCGATCTGCAGCGTGCGCTGATCGACGATCTTTTGAAAAAGGGCGAGGAAATCTGAAATCGGAATGTGACCGCGTTTCAATTTGACACAGCTCGGCGTAGCCGGATTTTTGGCGCTATCAATTTGGGGCCAAAAGACCAAGTGAAACCCATTAAGTATCTGCTCAAGAAGGGTAAAATAGCCACATCGACAGGGCCCTAGCCAGATGTAACAAAACTGTTATGCTCCCCACACAAGCAATAAAGGGAAGGCCGCCGGAAACCTCCAAAAAAGGGGGAAGTGGCCACAAAATTCCCTAAGCCAACAGGGACAGACAAACATGACCAAACGTTTGCGCAAAATCACCATCGTGGGTGGTGGGACCGCGGGCTGGATGACCGCGTTGATTTTGGAGATGGTGCTGTCGCGCACCTCCGCGCCCAAGGATCGCCCACGTATCTGCCTGATCGAAAGCCCCAATATATCGACCGTCGGTGTGGGCGAGGCAACCGTTCCCAGAATGCCGGTCACACTCAGGCAGGCGGGTATTTCCGAGCGGGACTTCTTTCGCGAAACCAATGCCTCATTCAAGCTGGGCGTGAAGTTCTGCAATTGGAACAAGGACGCCAAGGGCAATCGCATCGACTATGTGAACCCGTTTGCCCATGGTCAGATGCTGGAGGGGTTGGAGACGGCCGAATATTTCCTGCGTTTTGGCAACGGGGATCGGGATTTCACCCAGTCCATTTCGCCGCATGATGATCTGGGTCGGATGTGCAAAGGCGCTCGGCCCTTGGGGGCACCGGAATTCGAGCAGCGCTTTGGTTACGCGTATCACCTGGACGCCGTGAAGTTCGCGGGCATGCTGACCAAGGTCTGCACCAAGCGCGGTGTTGAGCATATTCAGGATGAGGTGCAATCGGTCGAGCTGGATGAGCAGGGCAATGTCAGTCACCTGATGCTCGAGCGCAAAGGCCGTCATGACATCGAAATGGTCATTGACTGCACAGGGTTCCGTGGTCTGATCATCAATCAGGCTCTGGGTGAACCCTTCATGGATTACTCGGACTATCTGCCGAATGACCGGGCCATGGCGTTGCAGATTGAACATCCGGATACGGAAAAGATTGAAAGCCTGACCCGCTCAACCGCGCTTGGGGCGGGGTGGACATGGCGCGTGCCACTCTTCAACCGAGTCGGCACGGGCTATGTGTTTTCGTCTGCGCACCGGACGGATGATCAGGCAGCAGATGAATATCTTGAGTGGCTGGGCGACAGCGGCAAGGGTCTGACGCCGCGCGTGATCCCGATGCGCGTTGGGCGCGTGCGGAACGCATGGGTCAAGAACTGCGTGGCGATCGGTCTGTCTGGCGGGTTCATCGAGCCTCTGGAAAGCACCGCGATCCACATGATCGACCATGCCGTGCGCTGGTTTGCCGAGCATCTGCCGACGCAGGACATCGAACCAGCCTTGCGGAAGCGTTACAACCGGCAGATGGACAAGCTCTATAACGAGGTGTTGGAGTTCATCTGTCTGCACTACCGCCTTGGTAACCGCACCGATGATCAATACTGGATCGACGCGCGGACCGAAATGAAACTACCTGACCGGTTGGCCGAGAACCTTGAACTTTGGCAGCATCGCTTGCCGATGGAACATGACATTGAGTTCGTCTCATTGTTCGATCACCGCGTCTACCAGACGGTTCTGTTGGGCAAACAGGTCTATGATACGGGCTATGGCGAAGGCATCCGCGACCGTCTGCGTCCATTGAAGAAACCGATCTGGTTCCATTGGTGGAAGGGCGCGCGCATGCACCTCAATGAGATTCTGCAAACAATGCCGGATCACAAAACGCTTCTGCGCGATATTCGGGGTGAGTTGAAGAAGCCAGCTTTTGGCAAGGCGGCTGCAGTCAAGCCCACTGTGGCCACGCCGGGCGCAAAGCCTGCTCCGGTTGTGGTTCAGAACATGCCGAACCTGGCCGAAATCCAAAGCGGTGCGAAGGACCTGCAATTGTTCTAGGGCGCTTAGGCATGGGCAGAGTATTCTTCGACACCCGTTGCGGTGCCGAGATTTAGGCTTTGCCCTTGCGTATCTGGCTGAAACAGCCTATACGCGCGCTGTCTGAACAAGGGCGGTTAACGTCCGGATGACGTATCTGAGCAGGGCCGGGTTACCTCGGCCCTTTGTGTTTGTGTAGTCAGATGCGCCCCGGATCACGCCCCAGGACATCATGAAACAAGACCGGCGGAAACAACCGCTCGGCCAGAAAAAACGTATGTAAAGGAAAACAACGCCACATGGCTAACGCATCCATGGAGGAATTCGAAGCCCTCCTGAATGAAAGCTTCGAAATGGACACACCCGAAGAGGGTTCTGTTGTCAAAGGTAAGGTTCTGGCGATCGAAGCCGGCCAAGCCATCATCGACGTAGGCTACAAAATGGAAGGCCGCGTTGATCTGAAAGAATTCGCAAATCCCGGCGAAGCCCCTGAAATCGCTGTAGGCGACGAGGTCGAAGTTTACCTGCGCGCCGCAGAAAACGCCCGTGGCGAAGCTGTCATCTCGCGTGAGATGGCCCGCCGTGAAGAGGCATGGGACCGTCTGGAAAAAGCATATGCCGACGACCAGCGCGTCGAAGGTGCAATCTTCGGTCGCGTCAAAGGCGGCTTCACCGTCGATCTGGGTGGCGCAGTTGCGTTCCTTCCCGGCTCGCAGGTTGACGTTCGCCCCGTGCGCGACGCTGGCCCTCTGATGGGTCTGAAGCAGCCGTTCCAGATTCTGAAAATGGACCGGCGCCGTGGCAACATCGTTGTGTCGCGCCGCGCAATCCTGGAAGAATCGCGTGCCGAACAGCGTGCCGAAGTTATCGGCAACCTGTCCGAAGGTCAGACCGTCGAGGGTGTTGTCAAAAACATCACCGAATACGGTGCATTTGTTGACCTGGGCGGCGTTGACGGCCTGTTGCACGTCACCGACATGGCATGGCGCCGTGTGAACCACCCGTCCGAGATCCTGACGATCGGCGAAACCATCAAGGTTCAGGTCATCAAGATCAACAAAGAGACCCACCGCATCAGCCTGGGCATGAAGCAGCTGCAAGAAGATCCGTGGGATCTGGTTGCTGCGAAGTACCCGCTGGGCTCGGTCCATCAGGGTCGCGTCACCAACATCACCGACTACGGCGCGTTCGTCGAGCTGGAAGCTGGTGTCGAAGGTCTGGTGCACGTCTCCGAGATGTCCTGGACCAAGAAAAACGTCCACCCCGGCAAGATCGTTTCGACCAGCCAGGAAGTCGACGTCATGGTTCTGGAAATCGACGGCGCCAAGCGCCGCGTGTCTCTGGGCCTGAAGCAGACTCAGCGCAACCCATGGGAAGTGTTTGCAGAAACACACCCCGAGGGCACCGAGGTCGAAGGCGAAGTCAAGAATATCACCGAATTCGGTCTGTTCATTGGCCTCGAAGGCGACATCGACGGCATGGTTCACCTGTCCGACCTGTCCTGGGACGAGCGCGGCGAGGATGCGATCCAGAACTACCGCAAAGGCGACATGGTTTCGGCCGTTGTCTCGGAAGTTGACGTCGAAAAAGAGCGTATCTCGCTGTCGATCAAAGCCCTGGGCGGTGACAAGTTCGCCGAAGCCGTGGGCGGCGTGAAGCGTGGCTCGGTCATCACCGTTGAAGTCACCGCGATCGAAGATGGCGGCATCGAGGTCGAATACGAAGGCATGAAATCGTTCATCCGTCGTTCGGACCTGAGCCGTGACCGCGCCGAGCAGCGTCCTGAGCGCTTTAACACCGGCGACAAGGTCGACGTCCGCGTCACCAATGTCGATAGCAAGACCCGCCGTCTGGGTCTGTCGATCAAGGCACGCGAGATCGCCGAAGAGAAAGAGGCCGTGGAACAGTACGGTTCCTCCGACTCGGGCGCATCGCTGGGCGATATCCTGGGTGCAGCGCTGAAATCCGGCGACTAAACCCGGTCTCTGACCCGATACAATTCAACGGCCCCGAACATCTGTGCGGGGCCGTTTTTGTTGCGAATCAACAAGTTCCAAAATTGGGCGCTAAAATGTACATACTATGTGCATGAACGGGATTTTGGGTGTTCAAGCTAAAAATCATGCGAGTTTGCCCGAAATAGCAGCTTCTACACACAGAGTTTACGTTCCCCCGAACCGGGTTTTTTTCTATACTGTCCAGAACACTAGAGATGGTAAACCGGTCGCCTGGGAGGGTAGCGCGCATGATCCGTTCTGAATTGATTCAAAAAATTGCTGATGAAAACCCGCATTTGTATCAACGCGATGTCGAGCGGATTGTGAATACAGTTTTCGAGGAAGTCACCGATGCGATGTCGCGTGGCGACCGGGTCGAGCTTCGCGGATTTGGCGCGTTCTCGGTGAAAAAGCGCGACGCCCGCGTGGGTCGCAATCCGCGCACCGGCGAAACTGTGCAGGTCGAAGAAAAATGTGTGCCGTTTTTCAAGACGGGTAAGTTGCTTAGGGACCGATTGAACGGTAAAGCCTGACCTTATGATGCGCTACATTCGATATGCTTTCCTGGGGGCACTGGGGATCATCTTGGTCTCGGTTTCCCTTGCTAACGTAGAATCCGTTGAACTCAAGCTGATGCCCGACCCTCTGGCCGAGCTGCTGGGTTTCAACCTGTCCACTTCTCTACCGCTGTTTCTGGTGGTGCTGGGCGGCGTTGTGGCCGGTCTGGTCATCGGGTTCCTGTGGGAATGGATGCGCGAGCATAAGCATCGTCGTGATGCGACCGTCAAAAAAGGCGAAGTTCGCAAGCTTGAGCGCGAGGTCAAGAAGCTCAAGAAAAAGCAGAATGAAGGCAAGGACGAGGTTCTCGCCATTCTGGATGAGGCAAGCTGAGCCAAAGCAATGCCTGATGTGTCTGTCAAAATCTGCGGTTTGACCGCCCCTGATCACGTGCGCGCTGCGGTTGATGCAGGCGCGCGGTATCTGGGGTTCAACTTCTTCGCCAAATCCCCCCGTTATGTCTCGCCCCAGCAGGCCGCCAAGTTGGCGACCCATGTACCGGCGGGCGTGGCCAAGGTGGCGTTGGTGGTGAATGCCCCGGATGAGGTGCTGGACGACATCACGCAGAATGCTCCGTTCGATATCCTGCAGCTGCATGGGGGCGAGTCGATTGAACGCGTGCAGCAGATCAAAGACCGGTATGGCTTGCCTGTGATGAAGGTGATCGGGGTGGCCGATGAGGCTGACCTTGCCGCCATTGATGCGTTCAGTGAAGTGGCGGATCAGCTGTTGATTGACGCCAAGCCGCCAAAGAATGCCGTTTTGCCCGGCGGCAACGGCTTGGCTTTTGACTGGCGTCTGTTGGCAGGGCGCAAATACTGGCGCAAGCCGTGGATGCTGGCCGGTGGCTTGACACCTGACAATGTGGCCGAGGCGATCCGCATGACTGGCGCGCGTCAGGTTGATGTCGCATCCGGCGTCGAAAGCGCGCCGGGGGTGAAAGATGCCGCCCTAATGAAGGCATTTATCGACGCGACGCAGTGATCTGATCTCGTATTCGCGCCGTATCTCTCGACGGAGGGGTACAAAACATGCTGGCGGCAATAGGCGGCGTTTCTCTGAAACACTGGTACAACGCGCCAGAGTTTTTCTGGCGAGCAAGGCAGGCCTTGCGGCAAGCGCGGGGCGATCCGCTATGCCTGCATGCGGCGACTTTCCGTCAAGACGGTCTCTATTTCTCGCTCAGCGTCTGGCACGATATCGAGGCGATGCTGACCTTCGCCCAATCAGGCCCGCACCGTCGCCTGATGCTGGAGGCGAACCGCTTGGCGGATGTGAACCAGTTCCACCATTTCCCTTGCATAGGGATCCCAACGGTTGAGCAAGCGCTTGAGCTTTGGCGGCATCATACCTTGGCTGCCGAATGAGGCGTTTTGCCCATGGCAAAACCTGCCGCTACCTCCTATGAACAACGGATACGACGCGGGAGACTTCCATGGCCAACGATCTTTTCAATTCCTTCATGTCCGGCCCTGATGAACAGGGGCGTTTTGGCATTTTCGGTGGGCGTTTTGTCAGCGAGACGCTGATGCCGCTGATCCTGTCGCTGGAAGAGGAATATGACAAAGCCAAAGATGATCCGACGTTTTGGGCCGAGATGGACGACCTCTGGGCAAACTATGTGGGCCGCCCGTCGCCTCTGTACTACGCCGAGCGCCTGACCGAGCATCTGGGCGGGGCGAAGATTTACCTCAAACGTGATGAGCTGAACCACACCGGCGCGCACAAGATCAACAATGTGTTGGGCCAGATCATTCTGGCGCGTCGCATGGGCAAGACCCGGATCATCGCGGAAACCGGGGCAGGGCAGCATGGCGTGGCCACCGCCACCGTCTGTGCCAAATTCGGCCTGAAATGTATCGTCTATATGGGGGCCCATGACGTGCAGCGTCAGGCTCCGAACGTGTTCCGCATGCGTCTGCTGGGGGCCGAGGTGATTCCCGTAACCTCAGGCCGTGGGACACTGAAAGACGCGATGAACGACGCGCTGCGCGACTGGGTGACCAATGTGCGCGACACGTTCTACTGCATCGGCACTGTAGCCGGTCCGCATCCCTATCCGGCGATGGTGCGAGACTTCCAGTCGATCATCGGCAAGGAAGCCAAAGAACAGATGATGAAGGCCGAGGGCCGTCTGCCTGACACGATCATCGCCGCAATCGGTGGTGGGTCGAACGCGATGGGTCTGTTCTACCCCTTCCTCGACGACAAGGACGTCAACATCATCGGCGTCGAAGCAGGTGGCAAAGGCGTGAACGAGAAGATGGAGCATTGCGCCTCACTGACCGGTGGTCGTCCGGGTGTGTTGCATGGCAACCGGACCTATCTGCTGCAGGACGATGACGGCCAGATCCTCGAAGGCTATTCGATCTCGGCCGGTCTGGATTATCCGGGCATCGGGCCTGAGCATTCCTGGCTGAACGATATCGGTCGTGCGAACTATGTCGCCATCACTGACAAAGAGGCGCTTGAGGCGTTCCAACTGTGCTGTGCCACCGAAGGCATCATCCCGGCGCTGGAGCCCAGCCACGCACTGGCCCACGTGATGAAGATTGCACCGGATCTGCCGAAGGATCACCTGATCTGCATGAATATGTGCGGACGTGGCGACAAGGACGTGCAGACTGTCGCCAAGTACCTGAACTTCGACATGTCGGACACCGAAGGCCGCACGGCGGACTAATATTCGGTCAAGTTGATGGAACCGGCCCCCAGAAAGGGCCGGTTTTTCTCTAGCCCTCTTTTAGGACGGTTTCGAAACCCTCGAACTGCGGCAGGCCCATCAAGGCGGATTGGGTCTTGCTGTTGCCTGCATTCTTATGCGCGTCGCGGAACTGTTCCGACTTGGTCCAGGCTTCGAAATCTGCGTGGCTATCCCAAATCACATGGCTGGAATACAGGCGATATCCGTCGCCTTCAGGCCCTTTGAGTAGGCGGAATTCCTGAAACCCTTTCAGCTCGTTCAGACGGCTCTGGCGTTCCTTCCAGATGTTTTCAAAATCGGCCTAACTGCCGGGCCGGACCTTGAAACGGTTCATTGCTATAAAGCTCATGGTATTCCCATTCTGTCTTGATTCAGGCTGGCGAAACGAAATGTCGGCTGGCTGTTGGTATAGAGAGTATTCCCCGCCCGCCGTCAAATGGCGCGCGCTGCGTGTTGGCGCAAGATGTCCAGCGGCACGATCTCAAGTGCGCGCTGATGCGTGGCTTCAAGATGGACCTTGGGCGCACAGCCTTCGTCATGCGCCTGAAGGAAGCGACCGGCGCAAAGACACCAGCTGTCCCCGGGGTTGAGGCCCGGAAAGTTGAACTCGGGTCGAGGGGTGCTGAGGTCGTTGCCAACGTATTTCGAATAAGCCAGAAACTCAGCCGTCATGACGGCGCAGACAGTGTGGCTGCCCTGATCCTCGATGCAGGTGTTGCAGGCCCCATCCCGGAAGAACCCGGTCAACGGGTCTTTCGAGCAATCGGCAAGGACGCCGCCGAGAACATTGATGCTGTCTTCTTTCTGCATGAGGCTCACCTTACAGGCTTTGCGCGATACTGCGGAACATTTCGACATTCTGTTCGTTGACGCCCGGATCACGGAATTTGCGATCCGCACCGGTCGTCATGATCAGAACGCCACGAGGCTGGTCGAAATACATATATTGCCCATAGACCCCACGGGCCAGAAATTCTCCTTCATGCGCACCAACGGGGATCCACCACTGATAGCCGTAGCCGATCTTTCCCGGCTCGGTCGGGGCGCTGGGCCAGGTCGATTCCTTGATCCACTCTGAGGGCACCAGCTGCTCGCCGTCATGCTCTCCGCCCTGCAGGATCACTTGGCCAAAGCGCGCGAAGTCGCGCGTGGTGAAGTTCAGACCACCCAGCACAAAAGCCACGCCTGCCCCGTCGGTGACATAGTATCCATCGCGTTCCAGCCCCAGGGGCTGCACGATCTTCTCGGTCATCAGCTCCGTGACGCTGCGCCCGGTGGCGCCACGGATCACCATGCCGATGACATGGGTGTCGATCGACACATATTGCCAGCTCTCCCCGGGTTCGATGAAGCTGTCCTCTAGCGCGATGGTGAAATCATCCAATTCGCCCCCGAGGGCCAAAACACGGCCCATCCGGTTGATGTCAGAGTTCGGGTCAAAATAGTCCTCGTCAAAGACAACCCCGCTGGCCATGTTCAGCACGTTGCGGATCGAGGCGGTCTCATAGGCGCTGCCGGTCAGGTTGGGCGCGTATTTCACCACCGGATCGTCAAGCGATGTGATCGCGCCTTCGTCCAGCAGAATCCCCAGAAGCGCCGAAATATAGCTTTTGGCCACCGACCAGGAGATTCGGCGATCGTCGGGACCCGTCCCCATATAGTATTCTTCGAACCGGATCTGGCCGTCCTGCATCACCAGAAGCGAGGTCACGGCGCGATCCTCGATCCAGTCATCGGTCCCTTCGGGCAGGTCAAAACCGGGGCCGTAAGGCAGCTCCCATGTTGGGCCGTTGCCTCGAGGCAGATTGGCGGTCAGGAAAGCCTCGTCCATGTGAGAGAAGTTCTGGACGATCTTCTCTTCGGAAAACAAAGAGTTCACGGCCAATAGACGTTGAATCTCTTCGCGCTTCCAGACGCCGACAACCACTGCGGCCAGGGCCAGTGCCAGAGTGATCCGCAACACCCATTTGAACAGAGCTTTCATGAAATGCCTCCCTCTCCGTTGATATAGGAGCGCGAGACGCCGCATTCCGCAATCAAGACCTTACGGCACCAAGGGCGCAGGCTATTTGAACTTGTCCAAGAGCTTTTGCATGGCCGAGCGGTTGTCGTCTTCGGGCACAGGCTTCGCCTCAGGTTTTGGGGCCGTTTTTTCGGGCTTTGGCGAGGTGGAAGAGCGGGGCGGCGCAGTACGCAAAGCCACCGCATTCATGAACTTGCCGCCGTCACCATCCGCAAGATGGCCCGCGCCGTCTGCAACGCCGCGCAGTACGTCTTCCAGCCAGTCCCCATCGGCTTTGGCAAAGTCACCCAGAACATAGGGCGAGACCATCTCTTTCCGTCCGGGATGCCCGATGCCCAAACGCACCCGATCATAGGCCGGACTGATATGCTCATGAATGGATCGCAGCCCATTATGCCCTGCATGACCACCGCCCGCCTTGACCCGCACTTTGCCGGGCGCAAGGTCCAGCTCGTCATGGAAAACGATCACGTCAGTCGAGTCGAGCTTGTAGAACCGCATCGCCTCGCCCACGGATTGACCCGAGCGATTCATGAAAGTCTGCGGCTTGATCAGAAGCACCTTTTCGTGCCCAAGACGCCCTTCAGCAATCTCGGCCTGAAACTTGGATTTCCAAGGGCCGAAACCGTGATCTTCGGCAATCCGGTCCAGCGCCATGAAGCCGATATTGTGCCGGTTGCGGGTATATTTCGATCCCGGGTTCCCCAATCCGACAAATAGCTTCATGACTAAATCCTCTTTCGCATGCCTTCAGCGCAGAGGGGTGATGGCATGAAATGGCATCCGTTTTCCAGCCCGGTGTCAAAAGAAAACGGGGCCCGATGTTGGGCCCCGTTTCACAATCCGACAATTCGAATTCGGATTTATTCTTCAGCTTCTTCCTGGCCGACGACTTCTACTTCGTCCGCGGCCACTTCTTCGCCTTCTTCGTCGTCACTGGTCGACAGACCGGTCGGTGCCGAAACGTTGGCGATCACGAAGTCACGGTCGATGGTCGGCTTGGTGCCTGCGGGCAGGTCTACCGACGAGATAGTGACAACGTCGTTGATCTCCATGCCTGTCAGATCAACGGTGATCTTCTCAGGAATGTCGCCAGCGGTGCACATCAGTTCGACTTCCGGACGGACAACGGTCAGAACGCCGCCCTTCTTGATGCCGGGGGCCGCTTCTTCGTTGACGAACTCAACCGGGATGAACAGCGCGATCTTGGTGGTCCGACGCAGGCGCATCAGGTCCAGGTGGGTCGGCAGGTCTTTGACGACGTCACGCTGCACGTCGCGGCAGATGACGCGTACGTCTTCGTGGCCTTCAACCTTCAGGTTCCACAGGGTCGACTTGAACCGGCCTGCTTTCAGGCGCTTGAACAGTTCATTGAACGGGATCTTGATTGCCAGCGGATCTTTGTCGCCACCAAAAACAACGCCCGGAACCATGCCTTCGCGGCGGGTCTGACGAGCGGCGCCCTTGCCTGTCCCCGTCCGTTCCAGAGCTACGAGATCAGGAATCTCTCCAGCCATGATATATTCTCCAATGTTAGGGCGGGCATCCTCCAAGGCTGTATGCCCGCGTGAAGCCGCGTCCTTATCTTGTTTCTTGCGGTTTGGAAAGCGGTATTTTGCGAGGTGCTGCCTCGCGCTCCGAGGTACTTTCAAACAGAAGAAGATGCGAAGCGTCCGTTGCTTCGTCTGCTCAAAAAATACCCCGGGGGGGTCGCCCCTTCAGGGGCGGCGGGGGCAGCGCCCCCTAGGCCGGTTCAGCTTTGCCAGCGCCCGCCGAAATCTTCGGGTACAAGTAGGTTATGGCGACCCAGATCTGCAACGTTGCGCTCGCCGCACAGGGCCATCGTGGTATCAAGCTCCTTCTGAATGACGTCCAAGGCGGTCGTCACGCCGGATTGACCCATCGCGCCTAGCCCGTAGACGAAAGCACGCCCGATATAGGTGCCCTTTGCCCCCAGTGCCAAAGCCTTTAGGACGTCCTGACCCGAGCGGATGCCGCTGTCCAGATGCACTTCGACATCGCCGCCGACCGCGTCCATGATCTCGGGCAGCATGCGAATTGAACTCAGCGCTCCATCCAGTTGGCGGCCGCCGTGATTCGACACAATAATAGCGTCCGCGCCGAGTTTGGCGGCCATCTTGGCATCTTCGGCGTCGAGTATGCCTTTCAGAATCACTTTGCCGCCCCATTGCTCCATCAGCTTTTCGACCTTTGTCCAGTCGAGGCTGGGGTCGAATTGCTCAGCCGTCCACGCGCCCAGCGATGAGGCGTCAGAGATACCTTCGACATGGCCAACGATGTTGCCAAACTCACGCCGCTTGGCTTGCAGCATTTCGATTCCCCACGACCATTTCGTCATCAGGTTGGCGATGGTTTTGGGTGTGAGTTTCGGCGGGGCAGAAAGGCCGTTCTTCAGGTCTTTGTGGCGTTGACCCAGAATCTGCAGATCCAGCGTAATCACGAGTGCAGAGCATTTTGCATCCTTGGCCCGCTGGATCAGGCGGCTGACGTAGTCTTCGTCCTTCATCGTGTAGAGCTGAAACCAAAACGGTTTGTTTGTGTATTCCGCCACATCTTCGATTGAGTTGATCGACATTGTGGAAAGAGTGAAAGGAACGCCGAATTCCTTGGCTGCTTTGGCTGCCTTCATTTCCCCGTCGGCGTGTTGCATGCCGGTCAAGCCGACAGGGGCAAGCGCAACCGGAAGCGCCACGTCCTCTCCAATCATCTGCGACGCGGTCGACCGGCCCGCCATATCCACGGCCACTCTTTGGCGCAGGCGGATTTTCTCGAAATCCGAGCTGTTTTCGCGAAAGGTCTGCTCGGTCCAGCTGCCGCTTTCGGCGTAGTCGTAGAACATGCGCGGCACTCGGCGTTCGTAGATCCGGCGCAGGTCTTCAATCGTCGTAATCACGGGCATGTTCGGGAACCTTCCTTGAATTGTCCCGAACTGTGTAACCGGCCAGAGGGCAGGTTCGCAACGCTATCGCGCAATCAAAAAACGCGGCTGTTCCAGGTCAGCCGCGTCTTAAAAGCAACCTGATCGTCGGGGTTTACGCAGAATGGGCACCATCCGCGAGGGACTTCACGAAATCCAGCACCTCGGCCACTGGCTTGCCCGCGCCGATCTGGCTGACGATAGCCGAGCCAACAACCGCCCCATCCGCGACCGAGGCGATGGCTTGCGATTTCTCGGGCGTGTTGATGCCAAAGCCAACGATGACAGGCAGGTCGGTGGCGGATTTGATCCGGGCGACCTCCGGGCCGACATTGGTGGCCTGCGCCTCCGCCGCTCCGGTGATTCCGGTGATCGAGACGTAATAAACAAAGCCCGAGGTGTTCTGCAGCACGCGCGGCAGGCGTTTGTCGTCGGTGGTTGGTGTCGCGAGGCGGATGAAGTTCAGACCTGCGGCTTGTGCGGGCAGGCAAAGCTCCTCGTCTTCTTCGGGCGGCAAGTCGACGACGATCAGCCCGTCGATGCCCGCAGCTTTGGCATCTTCCAGAAACGCGTCAACGCCGCGACTGTAGATCGGATTGTAGTAGCCCATCAAAACAATCGGGGTTGTGTTATCTGTTTCCCGGAATGTGCGCGCCAGATCCAGCGTGCGCTGCAGGTTCATACCGCCATCCAACGCGCGCTGACCTGCAAGCTGGATCGTCGGCCCATCCGCCATCGGGTCGGTGAAGGGCAGGCCAAGCTCGATCACATCCACGCCCGCACCCGGCAATCCTTTGACAACCTCAAGCGAGGTCTCATAGTCCGGGTCGCCTGCCATCACATAGGCGACAAAGGCCTTTTTCCCCTCGGCTTTCAGAGCGGCAAACTTGGCGTCGATACGGGTCATGGCATGTCCTTGCAGTCAGGTTCGGACCTGATGTGCAGAAAGTTTTGCCGAAAATCAATCCCGCCTGAGCTGCAAAGCGTCAGAACGCGAAGTGATAGCGGAAAAGCAGGGCGTTGACGCCCGGATTATCCTGTTGCGTGCTGGCGTTGGATTTGTGGGTGATCGCCAGCGACACCTTGTTGCCGTTGTCCAGTGTGTAACCCACCCCAAGAAGACTGCGGATCTGAAAGCTGCCACCCAGATCGTTCAGCTCGTCGGCTTCGGAAAAGTAGCCTGGCATAACGCTGCCTTCCAGAAACCAGCGGTCGTTCAGAGAATAGAGGCCAACCAGACCCGCGCCGATATGGGTATCGCCCGCTTCGTCGATCGAAAGGGCTGCGCCCCACCCAACGCTGAACCGGGTGGCCTGATGAAGCGGACGGTGCTGGTATTCCAGAGCGATAAGCGCATGATCATCCGAGTCGCTGTCCGAGAAATCTGCGAAACCAGCCCCTAGAATAATGGACTGGGCATGCGCCATGCCGGCGCTTATGGCCAGAACAGCCGAAAAAGCGAGGAGTTTCTTCATAGGAACATTTCCGTTTGGTCTTCGATGTTCCTTTTCACGTGCTTATTCCAATGGTCTCTTTTCAATGCGCCCGCGAACACAACAGAGGAACAAATCCGTGAATCCAGCGTGAGGGTGAAGGGCGCTCTCCGGCCACATTGGCTTGCGCATTCACCCTGACCCGCCTAGAAGCAGCCGCGAAAAGCATCAGGAGACCGTCATGGGCTTTAAAATGGGAATCGTGGGTTTGCCGAATGTGGGCAAGTCAACCCTCTTCAACGCGCTGACCAAAACCGCAGCCGCTCAGGCCGCGAATTTCCCGTTCTGCACCATCGAGCCCAATGTGGGCGACGTGGCTGTGCCTGATGACCGGTTGGACAAACTTGCGGCGATTGCGGCCTCGAAGCAGATCATCCCGACGCGGATGACCTTTGTGGATATCGCCGGTCTGGTGAAGGGGGCCTCGAAAGGGGAAGGGCTGGGCAACCAGTTTCTGGCCAATATCCGCGAGACTGACGCCATCGCCCATGTTCTGCGCTGTTTCGAAGACGGTGATGTGACCCATGTGGACGGCCGGGTCGATCCGGTTGCCGATGCTGACACGATCGAGACCGAGCTGATGCTGGCTGATCTGGAAAGCATCGAAAAGCGCCGCGCCAATCTGGTGCGCAAGCTGAAAGGCAATGACAAAGAGGCGCAGCAGCAGGACCGTCTGCTGTCAGAGGCGCAGGAGATGCTGGAAAACGGCAAGCCCGCGCGTCTTGTTGAGGTCTCGGACGAAGACGCCAAGGCGTGGAAGATGCTGCAACTTCTGACGACAAAACCGGTTCTCTACGTCTGCAATGTGTCCGAGGAAGAAGCCGCCGAGGGTAACGAATACTCGGCCAAAGTCGCCGAAATGGCCGCCGCGCAGGGGAACGCGCACGTCATCATCAGCGCCAAGATCGAAGAAGAGATCAGCCTGCTGGAAGAGGACGAAGCAGAGATGTTCCTAAGCGAAATGGGTCTGGAAGAACCCGGCCTCGATCGTCTGATCCGCGCCGGTTACGATCTGCTCAAGTTGGAAACCTATTTCACCGTCGGCCCGAAAGAGGCCCGCGCTTGGACTATCCGCACCGGCACCGCAGCGCCGCAGGCAGCAGGCGTCATACACGGTGACTTCGAGAAAGGCTTCATCCGCGCCGAGACCATCGCCTATGACGACTACATCGCCGCCAACGGCGAACAGGGTGCGAAAGAGGCAGGCAAGATGCGGGCTGAGGGTAAGGGCTACATCGTCAAGGACGGCGATGTGATGCATTTCTTGTTCAATACTTGAGCATCAGCACCTTCACTACTCGAATGCTTGAGTGCCATTGAACGAGCATCTGAGCCACTACCGCTTTTAGCCCTAAACGGTCCTTCTGTTCGGCTTCCATCGCTCAAACCTATTGTACCTTACAACGCACCAGCATGAGGCGATGTATCCAAATACTCTAAGACTGCGGAGTGGTCATGCCAGGATGTTTACCGATACGGAGTTACGTCAATCTTTGTCGCTGGGTTCAAATCATCGTTCGGGTCAGTAAAGACGCCTTCTGGAAAGGACACTGACATGGGCCGATCTGTCGTGTCCATGCAAAGCATGTGATTGTTGTCCCCGTCACCCAGGTTGGCCAGCGCGAGCGGCTTCACTTCACGACGGGTCCCATCGGGTGCCTCGACGGTGATAGTGTATAGATCGCGTTCTGCCTCACCTGGTTCGCTGCCATCCTTCAGCGTCACACCCCCTTCCCACGTTACACGGATCGCCTGAACGACGCCTTCGGTCGGGCAGAGGCTACCCCTTACGCGACGCGGGCCCAAAGTGCCGACTAATGTCCAATCCTCCACGACTTCGGCCAAAACAATCGATGGTCCGTCTTCTAAGGGTATCACCGATGCATTAGCTCCCTGAAAATCAAGCATGCCGTCGATCGAATGCAAATGCCCGATAACGTCAACCCTAGCCGGTGGGTCGATTTCGGCGGGTCCCAATTGCCCTATCAAAAGAACCGTGCGCAACTCACCTGGGTCTGTAGCTGGGAGAACGGACGCGCAGTGCATCTTCCCCGACGCGCCTGACCGAGTTGTGACTTTAAAATCCCCGGCCTGCATAGTCGCGATGTCTATCTCAGTAGAAAAGATCACTGGCATTCCGGTGTTGCCCTCAGACCCCCTGCAAATCACATTTGAGACGCGTGGAAGTGCGTCAAGCCCGTGGAAGGCCGAGAGGAGTTTGGCGGATTGTCCGTTCGCTTCTCTAGGCAGGCCAGCATCTGGCGTCGTATCAATGAGGTCGCGATTGGATATGTTGTCAGTCCACGACCCCGGTCCATACATAGTGAACCAAACAACTCCGGCGCTGATTGCCACCGTTACACCTAGCAAGCCGGCGATGATGGTCCGCTTCGAAATGCCCTTGATCACACAAGTTACCTCTGCAAGTTGTGGGTCGAGGATTCAATTCTTACCGTAAGCTTCATGTCCAAAGAAGAAGAGTCTGGTAAGAAACCACAAGCGTAGCGAAGCAAGCTCAATGGGTAGCGAGAATTTACTCGTCTAAGCTTCAGCTGGGCAGAACCATCGTCAATAGCGTCGACCGTATCTACACAACTGAACGGCCTGAAAATGGCAGCTTCGTCCGCGCTATTGATTTTCAATACAAGCCCGGCGCAGGGCAGGTTCGTGCCACCGAACGGAGTTGCCAAGTGTATCAATTATCCTGCCAAGTTGGCGAACTACTGGAACACCGAGACTCCGGGCGTGAATTTGCCTTTTCGGATCATGTTGACCAGTTCAATCCCATTAAAAGCGGATGCCGCAAGGGTAAATAACTGGAGACCCAATGTTGGTTTTCTATTTCCAGAGAGAAGAGCAAACAGCCAAACCGAGGGATCAAACACCTTTCCCTCCATTCTTGTCTCACGCATCTGCCTGTATCAAATCACTAGCCTTCTCTCCGATCATGATGGCGGGCGCATTGGTGTTACCACTGACGATTTCCGGCATGATTGAGCAGTCGGCCACACGCAGGTCTGCTATACCATGTACTTTTAGTTTTGCATCTACGACCGATGCTTCGGTGCTTCCCATCGCGCAAGTGCCGGTTGGATGATAAATGGATGCGGTGTTTGATCTTACCCAGTCCAGCGTGCCTTCATAGTCGTCGCAACTCAGCTGAGCCGTAGGTCGAAATTCCTCTGAAATCTTCGAGGCCAAAGGATTATGCTTGGCTATTCTGCGCGCGATGTTCACCCCGTCAACAATGGTTCGGCAATCCGTTTCAGTGGACAGATAGTTCGGTATAATTTTGACATATTTAGATGGATCCGGGCCGTTCAAGCGTAGCTCCCCCCGGCTTTCAGGGCGCAGTTGGCAGACCGACATGGTGAAGGCTGAGAACGGATGAACACCCTCGCCAGGGCTGTCGGCGGACCAAGGCTGAACGTGGAATTGAATGTCGGGCGTCTCTACATCCTCGCGGGTTTTCATGAACCCGGTGGCAAGACTGGCGGCCATGGTCATAGGACCAGCACGGAACAGTGCGTATTTCAGGGCGATACGCGCCTGATTGAACAGGCTGCGGACTTCATCATTCAGTGTCGGTTCATTGCATTTGAACACTAATCGAGCCTGCAAGTGGTCCTGCAGTCCTTTGCCAACACCAGGCAAGGCGTGCAGGGGTTCGATACCGTTTTCCTTCAGGTGGTCTGGGTCTCCGATCCCTGAAAGCATCAGGATTTGCGGCGAGTTTATCGCTCCGCCGGACAGAATGATTTCGCGCCGGACGGTCAGAGTTTTCTCTGTTCCAGAGCGATCCCGGTACACCAGGCCGGTTGCTTTCTTTCCCTCCAGAACCACGCGCGTTACGAGCGCATTTGTAATGATGTTTAGGTTTTGTCGATCCCGAATGGGTTTCAGATAGGCAACGGCTGCACTGCACCGGCGGCCATTGCGGGTGGTTAGTTGAAAATACCCCACCCCCTCTTGTTCCGCGCCGTTGTAATCGGGGTTGAACGGATAGCCCGCCGCCTGCGCTGCGGCCACCCACGCGTCACAGATCGGGCGTTGAATACGCATGTTGGATACGGACAAGGGCCCACCAACGCCATGGAACTCGTCTTCACCTCGCTCTTGGTCTTCGCAGCGCTTGAAAAGGGGCAGGACATCGTCCCAGCCCCAGCCCTCATTGCCCATTTGCCGCCAGCGATCATAGTCCTCTTTCTGCCCGCGAACGTAGAGCAAACCGTTCAATGAGGATGACCCGCCCAGTACCTTGCCGCGTGGCCAGTCGATGGATCGACCATTCAGACCAGGATCAGGTTCGGTGCGATAACACCAATCGACCGATGGGTTGTGCATGGTTTTGAAGTAGCCAACGGGGATGTGAATCCATGGGTTTGTATCGCGGCCACCTGCCTCAAGTAGCGCAACGGTCGTGTTAGGATTAGCGCTCAGCCGGTTGGCAATGACGCAGCCCGAAGACCCGGCGCCCACAACCGCATAATCCACTTCCATGACTGCCTCCTCCTCACGCCGTCGAAAAAACTCTATGCAAGATGTAAGAAATATACTAGCCTTTTTTGATACAAAACGTCTCAATAATTGCGATCAGGGAGGTAAGCAATGGAGATCGGTAAGAAACTAAGTGGTATTTCGCGGCGGGATTTCTTCCGCGTGGCGGGCCGTTACGGTATGAGTTCGACTCTGCTGGCAGCCGGCGGGTTTGGTGGAGCGATGAGCTTAGCCAACCTGGCGCAAGCCGCTGAATCCACATACGAAAAGCGGTTCTCAAAAGAACCCAAGCACACGCTGAAGTTTGGCGCTTCAGGCTTCAACACTCGCAACCTTCTGATCGAACGTGCCGGGGCCATCGAGTTCGCGCGTGATCTGGAAGAACGCACAGATGGTGAGATTCGGATCGAGTTCATCGGCGACAATCAGATCTGCGGACAACTTAGCTGTGTTGAAAAAACCCAGCAGGGAATCGTCGATATCTACGCCGCCTCGACCCAAAACTCGGCTGGTGGCGCGCCTTATCTGAACGTGTTGGACTACGCCTATATGTTCCCGAGCCGCGCGGCGCAGTACCATTTCTTCTATAGCCCCGCGAGCCAGCGCATTCTCCGCGACCCCCTGGAGAAACGGCATGGGCTGAAGTTCCTGTTTACCCATTGCGAACTGCGCGGCCTGCAAATGGGCTCGACCTTTGCGGACAAGCCCACAGTAACCAAACTGGAAGAGCTGTTCGGCACCAAGAACCGCGTGACCGGCACGCAGTTGGGCCGGATTGCGATGCAGCTCTTGAACCTGAACCCGGTTCCGGTGGCTTGGGAAGAGACACTGGACGCTCTGAAAACAGGCCTGATTGACGGGGCTGAAACTTGGGCCTCTGCGGTGGCTTACGCCAATATGGCGCCGGTGGTCTCGCAATCGGTGAACCTGAAGTTCTTCTGCGGCACCGAGCACACCTCAATGTCGGCCAAGGTCTTCGATAGCCTCGGAGGCGAGTTGCAAGACGCAGTGATGGAGTCTTCCTACTTCACTCAGGCGTTGATCCAAGGTGCGAATGAGGCTGCGTTGTTGAACACAGTTGGCTTCTCAGAGCCGCAGCTTCCCAACACGATCTTTGCCGAAAACGGTGTCCGCCCGGCCTTCTTGCCGGACGATCAGATCAAGCTGGCCGAAGAGATGTGCGCTCCGAACTATAATCCTGAGCCTTGGGCGCAGTGGCGTGAACGCCTGAATAAATGGGCTGGCGGCATCGATACGTATCAGGAAATCTACGACATCGCGCGTGAAATTCCGGCCGATACCCTGCCGGAAAATGTCGAGCCGCGCCGTTGGTGGATGGGCCAAGCCTGATAAGCTGATGTGAACCGGCCCTCAAACGGGCCGGTTCCAAAAAAACACACCGACTGGGAGGACGGGGTACATGTCGTTATGGGCAGACATAGGCGCGATCTTCAGCGCCTTTCTCAGCCAGGATTCGTTCGAGATTCAATCCGCTCTGGAATCTGACGCTGCTTGGGTTCTGGGTGCAGTTGCCTCCGCACTTGGCGGGCTTCTGGTCATGCTGATCTATCGAAAGGTGCCCTTCATAGAACGCCATCTTGAACGATCGGTGATGGTTTATTCCTATCTTGCTATTGCACTAATCATCTTCTGGGGTGTGATCGACCGCTTCGTGTTTAACGACCAAGAGCCATGGTCAACGACCATTCCACCCCTGCTATTTATGGTCATGGCGTGGTTCGGGGCGTCTTACAACGTACGCCTTCGCACGCATCTGAGTTTCAGTGAATTCCGCACCGCGATGCCGAGGGCAGGGCAACTCACTTGCCTCATCCTTGATGCGGTTCTGTGGTTTATTTTCGCGGTGATCGTGATTGTCACCACAACCCGACTGGTCGCCCTGTCTGCGTCAAATTTCCAGATCGTACTGGGTACCGACAACGTCATGCAGTGGTGGTTTCTTTTGGCTGCACCGCTGTCTTTCTTCTTGATGGTTGGACGCGTGTTTCAAAACCTCGCGGATGATCTGCACAATTGGAAAACAGGCGAGCCGCTCATCAAGCAGGCCGTGATCGGAGCAGACTAATGACAGATGGAACCATGGTCACACTGATCTCGCTTGGGGTCACTTTTCTATTCATGCTGGGCGTACCGGTTCTGCTGGTCATCGGCTACTGGGTCATCGGTTGTTCGTTTGTCCTTGGCTTGACGCTCGACAATATGGGCGCCGAGTTGCTGAATGTATTCAACAAAGGTTTCGCCTTGCTGGCGATGCCGCTGTTCATCCTGACAGGAGACTTGATCAACAAATCCGGCATCGCGAGGCGGCTCAGCGACTTCGCCTATGCCTGTCTGGGCTGGATACGCGGCGGATTGGCAATGGCCTCTTTGGGGGCGTGTGGCTTGTTCGCCGCTATCTCGGGCTCGAACTCGGCCACGACGGCCACCATTGGGTCCATGCTGCACCCGGAGATGGTCAAGGGCGGTTACGATGAGCGGTTCAGCGCGGCCACTGCGGCGGCGGGGGGCACGGTGGGGATCATCATTCCGCCGTCGATTATTTTCATCGTCTATGGGTTCCTGATGAACCTGCCGATTTCGGAGCTGTTCGTCGCGGGTATCCTGCCCGGTGCGTTGATGGTTTTTGGTATGCAGTTTGCCTGCTGGATCATCTGTCGAATGAACGGCTGGGGGCATCTGATCCCACTACAGCTGAATCGGGTGCTGAAAACCGCGTTCGGCGCATGGCTGGGTTTCTTCGCCATCGGGCTTGTTCTGTGGGGTATCTATACGGGAAAATTCTCCCCGACCGAAGCGGCTGGCGTGACCGTTGGTTTCTGTGTGATCGCCGGGTTGGTCAGCTATCCGATCAACCGGATCATGGGCGCACGAAACGATATTCCGCCGACGGAAAAAAGCTATGCCGAGATGTTCGTGGTCGAAGGTTTTACGATCCCCGAGATCCCCTCAATTGTCATCCGGTCAGCCCAGATCACAGGCATCCTCGCACCGCTAATCGCAATTTCAGTGGTGATGCAGCAAATCCTGTCGCTGCTGGGCGCACAAGAAACCATCGGGAATTTTGTAACCTCAATGGGGGGCTACCACGCGGTTCTGTTTACCTCGATGGTGATCGTCTTCTTCTCGGGGATGGTGCTGGAAAGCCTGCCCGTGACGATCATCCTTGCGCCGATACTCGCGCCAATTGCGGCCTCGGTTGGGATAGATCCGATCCATTTCTCGGTAATCTTCCTGGTGGGCGCGTCTATCGGCTTTATCACTCCGCCCTACGGTTTGAACCTCTATGTGGCATCGGGAGTGACCGGCGTACCCTATTTCCGGCTTTTGCGATACACGGTGCCCTATCTGGTGGCTTTGCTGTCGGTATGGATCTTGGTGTCGCTTGTGCCAGATCTGGCCTTGATCCTGCTGCCAAATAACTAGAATGTTGCGGGATGGCCGAGACGGAAACACAAGACAAAGAAACTCAGATCCCGACCAACCTGCGCCTACTTCTCATCCTTGAAGAGGTGGCGCGGCGCGGGGTCGCCGTCAAACCATCGGACCTAATCGAGACATTGGGACTGGCGAAGCCCACAATCCACCGTCTGCTGCAAACCGCAGAGGCCGAGGGTTTTCTGCAACGAGATCTGGATGGCCGCTCGTTTGGTCCTGGGCGCCGGCTACGGTCGCTTTCGGTCAATACCATGTCTGCCGAACACTTGCGCACTGCGCGTTTGGCAATCTTGCGCAGCGTTGCCGAAAACGTGGGTGAGACCTGCAACTTAGCCATTCCAGACCGGGAAGGGATGATCTACCTCGACCGGGTTGAAACGAAATGGCCGCTGCGCATCCAATTGCCAATCGGTACTCAGGTGCCCTTCCACTGCACAGCTAGCGGCAAAATGTACCTGTCTACCCTTCGTCAGAAGACCTTGGATGGGTTTCTCTCCGCAGGAAATTTACAACCTCAGACCGAACAATCCCTGACGAACCCTAATGCACTACGCGAGGAAATCTGCAGAATCGCTGAAAACGGTTACGCGACAGATGATGAGGAATTCATGGCTGGAATGACGGCCATCGCTGTGCCTATTCGTGATGGTCAAGGTAGATTGGTAGGCACACTTTCGGTACATGCCCCAACCCAACGCCACGACGTCAACAGCCTGCTGTCCTTTCTGAACATCCTGCAAAAAGGAGCAGGCGAGCTTTCGGAAATGCTAGCTAACTGAATTCTGCTCGTGACCATGATCAGAGCTTTCGCCCAATCAGAAAAAAATGATCGTTTTGAGCTGGCTGAAATTGCGAGCGTGTTTGACGCTCTCCCAAGGGATCGTGCGATCTCGGCGAAGGGTTGGTTGAATCGGAAGCGAATGTCTGTGCATCGGGGAATGCTCGCTCGCGAATCAGATGGCAAGCCGTCATAGCCAGTGTCACGTTCCCATTTGCTTGGCACGGCTAGGACGAAGAGTTGGTCTCGAAATCCGAAAACGGTCGTTCAAGTACAAAGTGGGAAGGTCGGCAAAGTCCGTTTCTCTGACATTCAGGTACCATCTCGGGGAGTTTGCCTGCTAGTATTTTGCCTTGCATAGTCGCGCTACGCTGAGATTCCCGTCGTATTACGCGTTTCTGCGCATTGAAAACCCCGCTAGTATTGTTTGTAGCCTGCCGTCCGAGAAACCCTTCCATGATCGAAATCCGAGACCTCCAACTCCTCAGTGCCCTCGCGCGGCATCGGCATTTTGCCAAAGCGGCTGAGGAATGCGGGATTTCCCAGCCTGCCTTCTCGATGCGCATCCGCAATCTTGAAGACCGGCTGGGTGTCTCGATTGTCCGGCGTGCCAACCGGTTTCAGGGTCTGACCGAAGAGGGTGAGATGATCGTCCTGCGCGCGCGGCGCATTCTAGATGATGCCAAGGCGCTGGAGCAGCAGGTGCAGGCCGCAAAGGGTGAGATCACCGGAACGTTGATGCTGGGTGTGATCCCGACCGCCATCGCCTTTACCGGACGACTGACGAAACATTTGCGTAAAGCGCATCCGCGGATCGTAACCCGGATCGAGACCATGTCGGCCTCGGCCATTCAGCATCGGCTGGACGAAGGCAGCCTGGATGCGGGCGTGACCTACGGCGACAGTATCGGCACCGATTTGCGGCAGGTGCAGCCTCTTTACGAGGAAACCTATGTCCTACTGGCCCCTGCGCATATGGTCGAGGACACCGGCCCGATCCCTTGGGCCAAGGTCGCTGATTTCCCCCTCAGCCTGCTGGTTCCGCAGATGCAGAACCGGCGTATTCTGGATCGGATCTTTCTGGATCAGGGGCTGCACCCGGATGTGGTGGCCGAAACCAGCGGCTTTACCGCCTCGATGGTGATGGCACGTGAGGGGTTGGCGGCCACTGTGGTTCCGCGTGTTCTGCTGCGATCTCTGGGCGATCTGAAGGGGGCCAAAGTGCTGCCCTTGATTGACCCCGTGGTCAGCAAACCGATTTGCCTGGCGACCCTGATCCGAGATCCGGAATTGCCAACGGTCGAGGCCCTGAGGGCGGTTGTGACGTCTTTGCGGTGATAAGGTGTCGTTATCGTGCGATTGTGTAAGACGATTTGACGATATCCTCCTCTGATGAGACACGGAGCCTCAATCGGAGGGCATCATGGCACCATTAGATACCAAGCCATCAGGCGCACCCAAGGGCGTTTGGAAGTCAGGTAAAGGCAAAGGGCGGCACACGCCCAAAGGCCGTCAGTTTACAGATGAGGCACAGGCGGAGATTGCGCGCCTGTTGGGGGATCGCCCGCGCCGCCGCGATCTGCTGATCGAATTTCTGCATTTGATTCAGGATGCGCACGGCCATATCAGCGCCGACCACATCGCCGCCTTGGCGGTTGAAATGCGCATCGGTCAGGCAGAGATCTATGAAACTGCGACCTTCTATGCCCATTTCGATGTGGTGAAAGAAGGCGAGACGCCTCCTCCGGTGTTGACGATCCGTGTCTGCGATTCTCTGTCTTGTGAGATGGCCGGTGCGCAGCAATTGCAAAAAGCGCTAGAAGATGGGCTGGACCCCGCCGAGGTTCGTGTTGTCCGCGCCCCTTGCATGGGCCGCTGTGACACCGCTCCGGTGCTTGAGATTGGCCACAACCACATCGACCACGCGACCCCCGAAAAGGTGCAGGCCGCAATTGCAGCGGGTGACACCCATGCGCATCTGCCTGACTATGAAACCTTCGCTACCTATGAGGCCGAAGGTGGCTACGCCAAGCTGAAAGAGCTGCGCGACGGCGGCGATTGGGAGAAGGTGCAGGAAGACGTTCTGTCCTCGGGCCTGCGCGGTCTGGGCGGTGCTGGCTTCCCGTCGGGCAAGAAATGGGGCTTTGTTCGCATGAATGAAGGTCCGCGCTATCTGGCTGTCAACGGCGATGAGGGCGAGCCCGGCACATTCAAAGACCGCTACTATCTTGAGCGCACGCCGCATGTGTTCCTGGAAGGCATGCTCATCGCAGCATGGGCGGGTGAGGCCGAGACCTGCTTTATCTACATGCGCGACGAATACCCGGCCGTTCTTGAAATCCTGCGCCGTGAAATCGCCGCGCTGGAGCAGGCCGGAATTGTCGAAGAAGGTTACATCGACCTGCGCCGGGGAGCTGGTGCCTACATCTGCGGTGAAGAATCCGCGATGATCGAGTCAATCGAAGGCAAGAAGGGCCTGCCACGCCACCGCCCTCCGTTCGTGGCGCAGGTTGGGGTCTTCAATCGTCCAACTTTGGTGCACAATGTCGAGACGCTGTATTGGGTCTCGAAAATCTGCCGCGAAGGGCCGCAAATCCTGAGTTCGGTCGAAAAGAATGGCCGCAAGGGCCTGCGCAGCTACTCGATCTCGGGTCGCGTTGCGAAGCCGGGTGTTTACCTGCTGCCCGCTGGCTCGACCATTTTGGACGTGATTCAGGCTGCCGGTGGCATGGCCGAAGGTCAGACCTTTAAGGCGTATCAGCCGGGTGGTCCGTCCTCGGGCCTGCTGCCTGCGTCGATGGATGATATCCCGCTGGATTTCGACACGCTGCAACCGCATGGCACCTTTATCGGCTCGGCCGCCGTGGTGGTTCTTTCCGATCAGGACACCGCTCGCGACGCGGCGCTGAACATGCTGCGGTTCTTCGAAGACGAGAGCTGCGGTCAATGTACGCCCTGTCGTGCCGGCTGCGAAAAGGCGGTCAAGCTGATGCAAGCCGACAAGTGGGACACCGATCTGCTGGAAGATCTGTGTCAGGTCATGGGTGATGCTTCGATCTGCGGTCTGGGGCAGGCGGCCCCGAACCCGATCCGCCTTGTCATGAAACATTTCGCTGACGAAATCTGAAGGGAGACAGAGCCATGCTAGACGCAAGCCCAACCAAGACCGTCACCTTCAACCTGAACGGCGAAGATGTCACAGTGCCCGAAGGCTGGACCATCTGGGAAGCCGCCAAGGGCCAGGGGTTCACCATCCCGCATCTGTGCCACAAACCGCAGCCGGGTTATCGCCCGGACGGCAACTGCCGCGCCTGTATGGTCGAGGTGGAAGGCGAGCGCACGCTGGTCGCCTCGTGTATTCGCCCCGCCGCAGACGGTATGGTGGTGAAGACCGACAGCGACCGGGCTGAGAAATCGCGTGCCATGGTTATGGAACTGCTGGTCGCCGATCAGCCGGAAGAGGCGCACGACACCTCCAGCCATTTCTGGGACATGGCCAAGCTGAACGATGTCAGCGACAGCCGTTTCCCGGCGAAAGAGGCCGAGAAGATCCCTTTGCTGGATGACAGCCACGTCGCGATGCGCGTCAATCTGGACGCCTGCATCAACTGTAACCTCTGCGTCCGCGCCTGCCGCGAAGTGCAGGTGAATGACGTGATCGGCATGGCCGGTCGTGGTCATACAGCGCAGGTGGTGTTCGACCAGAACGACCCGATGGGCGATTCAACCTGTGTGGCCTGTGGTGAGTGCGTTCAGGCTTGCCCCACCGGCGCGCTGATGCCCGCCACCGTGCTGGACGACCAGCAGAAGGGCGACAGCAAGGACTACGACTCTGAGACCGAAAGCGTCTGCCCGTTCTGCGGTGTGGGCTGCAAAGTCTCGCTAAAGGTCAAGGACGGCAGGGTCAAATATGTCGAGGGCATCAACGGTCCCGCCAACGAAGGCCGTTTGTGTGTCAAAGGCCGTTTTGGTTTCGACTATATCCACCACCCGCACCGCCTGACCACGCCGTTGATCCGTCGTGAGGACGCGCCCGAAAAGGGTCTGAACGTCGATCCGGGCAACCTGTCGACCCATTTCCGCGAAGCGACCTGGGAAGAGGCGATGGATCTGGCCGCCACCAAGCTGATGGCACTGCGCGAAGAAGACCCGCGCAGCGTTGCAGGCTTTGGCTCGGCCAAATGCACCAACGAAGAAGCCTACCTGTTCCAGAAGTTCATCCGTCAGGGCTTCCGCCACAATAACGTCGATCACTGCACCCGTCTGTGCCACGCCTCGTCGGTTGCGGCCCTGATCGAAAACGTGGGCTCGGGCGCGGTGACCGCGACCTTCAACGAGATCGAAAACGCGGATGTGGCGATCATCATCGGCTCGAACCCGATCGAGAACCACCCCGTTGCGGCGACTTATTTCAAGCAGTTCGCCAAACGCGGCGGCAAGCTGATCGTGATGGACCCGCGCGGCGTCGGCATGCGCAAGTTCGCCGACGAAATGCTGCAGTTCCGTCCAGGCGCCGATGTCTCGATGCTCAACGCGATCATGAACGTGATCGTCGAGGAAGAGCTCTATGACAGCCAGTATATCCACCGCTGGACCGAGAACTGGGAAGCTGAGAAAGAGCATCTGCGCCAGTTCACGCCCGAAGCAATGTCGCCCATATGTGGTATCGAGCCTGAGCAGCTGCGCCGCGTCGCGCGCACCTTTGCGCAGGCCAAGGCGGGTTTGATCTTCTGGGGTATGGGCGTTAGCCAGCACATCCACGGCACTGACAACTCTCGTTGCCTGATCAGTCTTGCGCTGATGACCGGCAATGTGGGTAAACCCGGTGCTGGTCTGCACCCGCTGCGGGGTCAGAATAACGTGCAGGGGGCCTCAGACGCGGGTCTGATCCCGATGTTCCTGCCGGACTACCAGTCGGTCATGGACGATGACATCCGCGCCAAGTTCAACAATGTGTGGAATGACGACCGTGACTTCTCGAACGAGAAGGGCCTGACCGTCACCGAGATCATTGACCAAGCCTATGCGGGCAACATCAAGGGGATGTATATCCAGGGCGAAAACCCGGCCATGTCCGACCCCGATGTTGGCCACGCCCGCGACGCTCTGGCCAAGTTGGAGCTGATGATTGTGCAGGATATCTTCCTCACGGAAACGGCGAACTATGCCGATATCATCCTGCCTGCCTCGGCGCTCTATGAGAAGAACGGCACCGTGTCGAACACCAACCGTCAGGTCCAGCGTGTGCGTCCGGCCGTGACCCCTCCGGGTGAGGCGCGGGAGGATTGGAAGATCACCGTTGAGCTTGGGCAGCGCATTGGGCTGAACTGGGACTACACCGACGTGTCGCAGGTGTTCAACGAGATGAAGTTGACGATGAACTCGCTCAACAACATCACGTGGGAGCGTCTGGAAACCGAGACCATCACCTATCCGTCCCTGTCCGAGACAGACCCGGGTCAGGCGATCGTTTTCGGCGATGGCTTCCCACGTGCGGACGGCAAGGCCCGTTTCACTCCGGCCAGCGTCATACCGCCGGATGAGGCCCCGGATGACGAGTATCCGATGATCGCCACCACCGGCCGTCAGCTGGAGCATTGGCACACTGGGTCGATGACACGTCGCGCCAAGGTATTGGACGCGGTTGAGCCTGAGGCGAACTGCTCGATGAATCCGCGGACGCTGAAACTGATGGGGATTGAACCGGGCGAGATGATCCGCTTGACCACGCGTCGTGGCTCCATCGAGATCATGGTGCGCGCCGACCGTGCGATTGCCGAAGATATGGTGTTCATCCCGTTTGCCTATGTCGAGGCTGCGGCGAATATCCTGACCAACTCGGCCATCGACCCCTATGGCAAAATCCCCGAGTTCAAGTTCTCGGCAATCCGGGTCGAAAAGATCGAAGACGCCATCGCGGCAGAGTAAACTCCGTTCCAGACGCTCGGAAAAGGCGGCCCATTGGGTCGCCTTTTTCGCGTCTTGACAGCGGCTTACACGCGGCCAACCCTGTCACCGTCATTCATGATGGAGTTGCCGATGCCCCGCCGTTTCGTCGATTTGTCCGTTCCGCTGGAAACCGGGATCGTGTCGGACCCGCCGATCATGCTGCCTGAGATCGAGTACATGACCCATGACCAGACTGCAGAGCAGGTCATGTCGTTCTTTCCCGGCCTGCAAAAGGATGACCTACCTGGCGGAGAGGGTTGGGCTATCGAGCGATTGCAAATCGCGACCCATAACGGGACCCATCTAGACGCGCCCTATCATCATCATTCCACAATGGACAAAGGTGAGCGGGCGATCACCATCGATGAGGTGCCGCTGGAGTGGTGCATGAATCCCGGCGTTAAACTAGATTTTCGCGATTTCGAGGATGGTTACGTGGTCACAGCAGCGGATGTCGAAGCCGAGCTGAAACGGATCGGCCATACGCTGAAACCGTTGGATATCGTGGTCGTCAACACCTCTGCCGGGACGCAATATGGCCAGCCCGACTATCTGATGAAGGGCTGCGGTATGGGGCGCGAAGCAACCCTTTATCTGACCGAACGCGGCGTACGCGTCACAGGCACGGATGCCTGGAGTTGGGACGCGCCCTTCCCGTTGACCGCACAGGAATATGCTGAAACCAAAGATGCCTCGATCATCTGGGAGGGGCACCGCGCCTCGATGGAGATCGGCTATTGCCACATGGAGAAGCTAGCCAATCTCGAAACTTTGCCCGCGACGGGGTTTGAGATTTCTTGTTTTCCCTTCAAGATCAAAGGCGCGTCGGCCGGGTTCATCCGCGCCGTCGCGATCTTTGAGGACCCCGAGGAGTGAAAATCACAAAGATGTCGCAAGATACACAACCCCTTGGCGGCCATGATGGTCCGTATGATGCACCGATCGAAATCCACGGCTTTGCCTTGCAGCCGGACTGGATCGACTACAACGGGCATATGAACGTCGGCTATTATGGCGTGGCGTTCGACATGGCCTTTGAACGTTTGCTGGTCGATCATCTGGGTCTGGGTGAGCCACAGGTCGCCGCGATGGGGCAGGGGCCTTATGTGCTGCAGTCGCATATGCAGTTCCTGCGTGAGGTCACTCCGGACATGACGATCCACTTTCGGTTTCGGCTGTTGGATGCAGATCAGAAACGAGGGCACTATTTCGGGCAGATGGTCTCAATGCCGGATGAAAAGGTGTGTGCCACGCAAGAGGTGCTGTTCATGAATGTCAGCCACGAGACGGGGCGGTCTGCGCCTTATCCGGATTGGGCGGTCAGGCGGCTGGCGCGGATGGTCTCCGATCACAAGGCGCTTCCTCTGGCACCGGAAATCGGCCAACCGATTGGTATTCGCCGAAAGTAGCCTTTTAGTAGTCGCGCTCGAAAAACAGCCCGATCCCGGTTTCTCCGCGCCCATCAACAGTGCCCCGGACAGTGAAGCTGTCCGTGACGTCCAGGTTCAGGTTCACCTCGGTATCGCCGTCTGTGTTGACGGTGAAGTCCGTGTAAAGATTGTCCCCAAGATATGCTCCTGCTCCAAAGCGACCCGCGCCGCCTTCGGTCGCACCGATATCCACCGTGTCAACACCGGTCGAGTCCCGCAGGCCCTTGGTCGCATCGCCGCCGGCCCCGCTAAGTTGTGCCAGAGAGGCCGCCATCTGTGCGATGACAAAAGGTGAGAGTTCCGAGAACCTGTTGCCAAACAACAGCATGGCCAGCGCCTCTTCGGTCGGGCGTTCGGGATCTGAGAAAACATTGACTTCGGGCGAATCCAGAGGCCCGGCGATCTCGATCGTGGCGGTTCCGTCAGAAGTGCTGCTCGAAGATTCGAACTCGATATAGGGCGTCAGGTCCCCTTGCAGCGTGACGATCCCTTTGGTCAGGGTTAGCCTGCGCCCCAGAATGTCCAGATTACCGCGCAGCAGTTCGATCTGGCCCGAAGGGACAACCGATGTTGTGGTGCCACCGATTGAGATGTTCCCACCCAGTTCCGCGTTCACGCCGCGCCCTCTTACAAAGACGGCTTTTGGGGCCAGCAGACTGATATCCAGCGCAATGCGCGAGTTGCTTTTGCTTTGCTCTTCCTTGGGGATCAGTTGCGCCCGTTCGCGGGTGACATAGCCCAGGCGGCTTTCGTTGATATGCTGTATTTCGGGGATCGGAGCTGCGCCGACGGCGCCCGATGCGGCGGCGAGGTTGATGTTAGTTTCACCAAATGTGATCTGCCCCGCCAGGTTGCTATTGCCTGTCAGAGCGCCCGCCAGCACGATCTGACCGTTCAGCGTGGTCTCGTAGAGCAGCTGGTCGGTCAGCACGAGGTTGTTCAACGTCGTTGTGATCTGCGCGTTAAACGGCGGGGTCAGGTCGACGGGTCCGCTGACGGTGAACCCCCCACCCGCGCGCATAGCCCCGTTCATCGATATCGTGGCGCGGCCTTGGGCCAGATCGACCGACCCGCCAATCCCAGTGATCGTTTGCCCTGCAGTCGGTATCGCAAAGGACGTGCCCGAGGTTGTGATCGTCCCCGACAGAGCCTCCAGCCCGGGTTGACCCTTGAGCGCCAGGTTGTATCGGGCTGAGCCTTCAATCTTGTTAGGCGTGATGAATGCATTGGCGATACCCAGATTGATCCCACCTTGGGCAGTTACATCTGCCAGACCCGTACCCTCATCGAACGTTCCGGACAGCTCGGTGCTGAGATCCGCGGGGCCTGTCGCGTTTGAGGAGATCGTCCAGACTCCATTGTCGCGTTTCGCAGTGCCTTCGGCCGTCACTGTGCCGGGGAAGTCCGGTACAAAGCGTTCGATCCGGTTGAACTTGGCGTCGTAGTCCAGATCTGCCGAGCCATCCGTCTCAACCGTTCCGGCAACGTTCAGATATGAGCTGTCAGGTCCTTGCAAACGTGTAGTGCCTTCGAGCCCCGACTGAGTAGGCGCGACGTTGCCATCCAATTTCAAAGGACCAGACAACGTAGTGGATAGGCGGCTGAGGTCATCCAACATCGCCGAAAAGTTCAGCCCGCCTGATTCACGATCAAGCTGGCCCGAGGCATTGGCTGTGAGTGCGGTCCCGTTCAGCCGGAACGTGCGGATGTTCATGCCTGCGTCGGTGTTTGCAGCATCCACATTCAGAGTCGTGCGACCCGAGATCAGTGCATCCAATTGGTCGATCCCAGTGCGGATGTCATTGGCCTCGGCCGTGCCCTGCACATCGAACAGCTTGCTGCCCATCGCGCCTTTGCCTTGCAGATCCGCCATCACAGACCCCGCCAGGTCGCGCCCGGCAAGGCCAGAGAACAGCGATAGGTCCGGCACGCTCGCCTTGGCTTGTCCGTCGACGGCCAAATCGCCGGTGGGATCTGTGATCGTCGCAGCGGCTTCGGCCGTCAGAGCGCGCCCGTTGATCGTGGCCTGACGAATCTCGATCTGCTCTTGCGACAGTGCACCATCGAACTCGATTGAGGTCTGACCAGCCAGAAGCGGATCCAAATCATCCATCCCTGTCTTGATATCCCGCGCCGTCACGCTGGCCGTGCCGTCAAACTCCAGCGTCTGGACTGTGCCTTTGCCGTTCAGACTGGCCTGTACCGACCCACCCAGATCTCGCTTGGCGAGACCCGAGAAAACGGACAAATCGCGCGCGCTGACCGTTGCTTGCCCGTCAATGGACAGGTTCCCATCGGGTGTCGTCACGGTGCCTGCCGCCTGTGCCCGGGCGGCATCTGCGATCAATGTGAAGTCCCGGATTGTCACGCCGTCCGAGCCGCGTTTTGCGTCCAGTGTGATCGTGGTCTCGCCCGCAATCACCGGATCGATGTCGTCTCGACCCGTGGACAGATCGCTGCCTTTGACGGTGACTTTCCCGTCAAAACTGCGCTCCAGCGGAGAGCCGCTGCCTGCCACGGTGGCCGAGACCTCTCCGCCGAGGTCAAGCTTGGCCAGATCCGAGAACCGCGAAAGGTCGGAGGCGTCAAGCTTCGCCGAACCGTCGATGTTCAGGCCGCTGGTCAGCCCGCTGATCAGCGCGTCGAGATCAAGTGTGTAGTCCGCCCCGATCAACTCAAACCCGGATAGGTTCAGCGTCTCGTCGCTGCCATATTCAAACACGCCGTCCAGCGTGATCCGGTCGCCAATCGCGGTGTTCAGGGCGGGGTCGGACAGATCCAGACCGTCAAGCGCGGCTTGCAGATCACCATCCACGCTTAGGGCATCCCCCTGTTCCAAACTCCCTTGAGCCGCAATTTGTGCGCGCCGCAGGCTGATCTGGTCTGTGGTCAGCCCATTGGCTGTCAGGCTCAGGTCCCACAGATTGCCGTTCTGCTGGTCGAACAGGGCCGAGATTTGCGCGGCCTCAATCGACGTCCCGCCGCCCGAGACGGGCAGGACCACCTTGTCGCCCTCAGGTGGGGTAATGCGACCCTGCAGAGCGGCCAGTTGCAAGGTGCCGCCCGAGGCTAGCTCTAACTGACCTTCCAGTTTCAGCGCCTGAGACGTGAATTCCAGATCACTGATGTTCAGCGCGCCTTCCGGCTGGGTCTGGCCATCGACAAAAAGTCGCGTTTCGGTGCCAAAGAATACATCCATATCGCTGGCGACAAAGGGCGTCAGGTCACCGCCCAGATCGGCGGTGAACGCGATCCCATCCGCTGCACCGCTTTCGGCGGCACGCAGACGCACCTGACCCGACACACGCGGCTGGTTGCCACTGCTCAGGCTGATATCTGCGGTGAAGTCCGTCACCGGGCCAGAGCCTTTGGCCGTCAAACCAATAGGTGGGCTGTCGGGGATTTTCAACGCGGTTGAGATGAGGCCGCCCGAGGCCTCGACAACGCTCAAATCCAGGTCAATTTGGCTACTGGAATTCTGGAAACTGGCTTTGAGGGTGATTTCGTCTCCGGCACGGTCCAGGCGGGTGATATCAAGGCTGGTATCCAATGTTCCATCAGCCAGCGACAGGTTGCCGGTGACGTTCAGGTCAGCGGCGACGCCGATCAAGGGCTCGCCCAAGGCCAGCTCATCAATCCGAAGCTCTCCGATTTCGATGGCAACGGGCAGTTCGGGCAGCTGGAACGGTGTGGTCTCGGCCGAAGGGGGCGGGGCCTCCTTGGTCGTGGTGCCAGGGGCACGGGCGATGTCGATTTCCTGTGCGGTCAACGCGTTGACCGAGAACCGCCCCCGGATCAGCGCCAGACGATTCCAGTCTAGTTCCGCATCCCTGATGGTCAGCCAGACGCCTTCATCATCGGCCACCGTGATCTCGGCAATGGTGGCGCGGGAGCTCAGCGCGCCTTGCAGACCTTTGACGGTGACGTTCTGGTCATCCCCCGACAGCGTATCCTGCAGGAACCGCTCGATCATGCTGCCGCCTTCGTCCTCTTGGGCGTGCAGGGCTGGGGGCACACAGATCAGCGTGCCGATCAGCAGCGGATATGCGAGGTAGCGTTTCAAAATGCCTGTCCAATCCCGATATAGAATTGCAGCCCGTTGCCGGTATCGCCCTGAACCGGGTAGGCCAGATCGAAGCGTAGTGGTCCGAATCCCCCCAGATCATAACGCACACCCAGACCGGCACCGGCGTGATTCTCTGCATCGCTGCCAATGAACGAAGATGTATCCACGGTACCGTAGTCGTAGAACCCGACCAGCGACAGGCTTTCGGTGATTTTGCCGCGTACCTCGCCGGAAAAGCCCAGAAACGATTTGCCGCCTGCGATGCCGGTTCCCACCGGAATACCGAGGCTTTCAAACGGCTGCCCGCGTACGGTTCCCGCGCCGCCCGAGAAGAACAGGAAGTCCGGCGTTACCCCATCCGCTGATGGGCCAATGACAGACCCGATTTGAACGCGCCCGGCCAAGACCAGTTTTCCGCCAGTACCCAGACTGGTGTAGGCCCGTCCGTCTCCGAAGAGGCGAATGCCACTTTCGGTTCCGGAGAGCCCGGCGAAGGGGGTGGCCTGCGCGTCCAGATAAAACCCGCGTGTCGCACTGATCTTGCTATCGCGCTCGTCCCATTCTGACCGAAAGGGGATTATGAAGTATCGGAATTTTCGCCCATCTCCGTAGGCGTCATCGGCATCGGACCACTGAAAACCGACAGACGCTTCGGCATAGAGCCTGTCTGAAAACGTGCGCCGCGCACCATAGGCCAGTGAGGCGACGGTGACGTTGTAGTTTTCCGTGTTGCGTCGCTCTAGCAGAGCGTTCCAGAACGTATTGTCGTCGGGTCCTAGTCGGTCGGGTTGGTCCAGTCTTAAACCGATCCGCCCGTCCAAATCCTCGGCCCCGCCAATGTTGCGCAGGGCGGCTTCAAATCGTAGCCGCTCGGCCCGGCGAAAAACGTTACGGTGAGTCCATGTGGCCGTCACATCCAACCCATCGCGAGAGGCCAGTTCGACCCCGAAGGTCAGGCGGCGTTTGGGCAGGTCTTCGAAGGTGGCATCGAAATCCAGTGTGCCGTCGGGGTTGGGGGTTTCGCGCTCTGTAATCGAGACAACGCTGAAGGTACCGGTCCGGCGCAGGCGCGTCCCGACTTTCTGGATTTTGGCGGGAGAGTAGACCTCACCGCTTGGGAAGCCTGCGATATCTTCGATGGAACGGTGTTTGACGTCAGTGTTGCCCTTGATGAACATTCTGCCGAAAGTCAGGCGACGCCCCGGGTCCAGATCAATCTGTGCGTCCAGTTGGGCCTGCGCATGGCGGGCGATGATGGTTTGGTTCGCAAGTTCTGCCTTTGCGTGACCAGCGTCTCTCCACCCCTGCACCCCGGCCGAGGTTGCCTGTTGGATTGCCCCTGTAGTGGCCAGTTTGCCCGGCGCGAACTCTTCCGGCAGGACGGTGTCCGGGGCGACGGGCTGTACGATTGCCTTTCCGAACCGAAAGCTTGGGCCAGTTTCGACGGTGATCACGGCGCGGTTAATTTGTGCGGGAACGCTCAGGGTACTGAGGTCTGCCGCTTCTTTGCCGTCCAGTTTGATACTGACCACGGGGCTGAAATAGCCCTCGTCGTACAGAATCTGAACAATGGTGCGGTAGTCGGACAGGGCAGCTGAGAGGATTTCCAGAGGTGTGTCCAGACCACGGGAGTCGGCGGTCGTGACGGACGAAGTCTCCTCAATGCGTTCTCTTAACTCTTTTGAGGCCCCTGGTGCGACAAGACTGGTTTCAAGGGCCATAAGGCCGGTTGGGGCCAAAGCTGTCATAGCGGCCAAAAGCCAACCCGTCAGACGGCGTTGCGGTCTGCTGCCCTGCATCAAATGGCTCCAACTGCCTCAACTCGAATACTATTCGACCGCGCTGTCGGATCGCGGTCGATTAAATTCATGTTAGAGCATTTGAGGCCGTTCAGGAAAAGGCTTTTGATGTGTGGCTAGTGAATAAGGTCCGCAGTTGTGTTGCGTCAGGGTCGACGGCTTGGGGCGGTTCCCGCCCGGTTTGGTCGCATCATAGATGCACCCAACCCGGTTGGGCCAGGCAGCGCGCGGGGCGCGCTGCGGTTGCGACGGGTCAGGCGGCGGTCATCAAACGGGCGACGTCCAGCATACGCGCGGAGAAGCCCCATTCATTGTCGTACCAGCCAAAGACGCGGACCTGGTTCGCGCCGACCATGCGGGTCTCTGGCCCGGCGATGACCAGCGACTCGGGGCGGGCGCGCAGATCGGAGGAGACCAGCGGCATATCGGTCCACCCCAGAACCGGCGACGCGTTGATGCGATCGCGCAGGGCCTTGTCGAAGGTCTCTGCGTCAAAGCTGTGGTCCAGTGTGACGATTAGATCGATGGCCGAAACACTGGCCGTTGGCACCCGTACCGCCGCGCCTGAGATGCGCCCGGCCAAATGCGGTAGTACGACATCGATCAAGTGAATCGCGCTTGACGTGGTTGGGACCATCGACAGCGCACCTGCGCGCGAGCGGGCAAGGTCACCGCGCGGGGCATCCACCATCGGTTGGCCGTTAGTATAGCAGTGGATCGTCGTCATGTGGCCCGTGGTGATCCCGCCGATGTCATCCAGAACCCGGACCAGAGGCGCCAGCCCGTTGGTGGTGCAGGACGCGTTCGAGACGACATGAGCGCCGCCCAATTGATCCTCATTGGCGCCAAGGACCACGGTCACCTCGGCGGCGGGAGAGGGGCCGGAGATCAGCACTTTGCCCGCCCCGGCGGCCAATCCGCGTCGTGCCACGTCGGATGTCCGCGCGATGCCGGTGCAGTCCAGCAGGACATCCACGCCAGACAGGTCGATATTTGCAAGATCCGAGCTGTGGGTCATGGGGATGGCCTGCCCATCCACGACCAGTGCGCTGTTTCCCTCAGAGACCTCTCCGACATAGGGGCCGAAGGTGCTGTCGTATTTGAACAGGTAAGCACAGGTTGCCAGCGGTGCGATGTCGTTGATCAGCACCAACTCAATATCCGATCCTTGCGGCAAGGCCAGAACCTGCCGCAGGATCGTGCGGCCAATACGGCCGAATCCATTGATCGCGAGTTTCATGCGCAAGCTATGGCAGGCGTCTTAGGCGACCTCAATGAAAGTATTGTACCAATTTCAGTTGCAGCTAACCTGCGAGAAAAACTGGCCCGAGATGTTCTGATACATGCTGGCCACGATGGGCCTGCAGCCGGTGGCCTGCTGAATTGCAGCAATGGCCTGCAGGGTCCGCAGGCGCGGTGGTGGGCCAAACGGGTTGAGGTTGTTGTTGTCCCGCGTGGCGCGGTAGATCACCGGCTCTTCGGCGACTTGGGTCACCGCCCATGTGCGGCTGAGAACCACGACGGACTTGGTCTCTTCCTTGGCGATGGCAGGGGCGCTTGGCGCGACGGTCAAAGTGGCAACCGCGGCCAGGGCCAAAAGGGGCAGGCGCAGGGTCATAATGCAAACTCCTACATTCAAATGAGAATTTCCCTGATTTCACCAGATTTAGTCGCTGCTGTGAACCCTTTCGGGTCAAATTCGCAGAACCTTTGCGCGTTTCAGGCGCTCAATTTTGATTTTCTGAAGGTGCAACCGCTCGGGGCTTGGCCCGGCCCGCGCTGGGGTATATCCTTGAGGACAAATTGATTTCAGTCATGTGAGGCACAGATGAAAGCCCGGATTTCTTTGGTTTTGGCAGCTGTAATTCTGACGGTTGGGGCGGTTCAGGCCAAGCCTTTGTCACGGATTATTGCGGAAATGGGCCTCAGCCCGCAGGATTTCGAAGTGCTCAGCGCGGCCTCGACCGCGTTGTTGACCAGCGGCGCTCCGGCCGTTGGGCAAGAGCGAGCATGGACCAATGACGCGACCGGTTCGAAAGGCACCGTGCGTATCGCTGCGGTACAGGGGAATTGTGTTTCGTTACAGCATTCCGTTGAACCGGGCGGAGATGAGCAGAACCGGCAGATTCGAACGCGCAGGTGCAAGGACGCCAGTGGGAACTGGTTGCTGACGCCCTGATTCGCTTCAATAGCCCCTGCCTCGGTCGATCTCATGCAGCAGCGGCTGGCCCGAGGATAGCCGTTCGAAATTCCTGGCCACATCTGCAAGCGCATCCCCCAGATGCCAGCCCGAGACATGGGGCGTGATCGTCACGCAAGGATGCTGCCAAAGAGGACTGTCCTGCGGTAAAGGCTCCTGAGAAGTGACATCCAGAACGGCATGGCCGGGTGTGCCTGCGTCCAATGCAACGATCAATGCGGTCTCGTCAATCAGATCGCCGCGCCCTGCGTTCAGCAGATAGCTGCCGGGCTTCATCGCCGCTAATATGTCGGCACCAAACAGTCCAACGGTTTGCGGGGTCGAGGGTAGAATGGCGCAGACGTAGTCACACTGACCAAGCAGTTCGGGCAGGGCATCTTGACCGTGTAGGCAGGTCACGCCGTCAATTTGCTTGGGTGACCGGCTCCATCCCATGACCTGAAAGCCAAGGCCGTTCAGCATGAGGGCCGTGCGCGTACCGATAGTGCCAAGACCCAGTACACCGACCTTTGTGTCTGACGTGATGCGCGGCGCTTTTGGCGACCATTCAGACTGGCGCTGGGCGGCTTCGTAGTCTCCCAAATGGCGCTGGGCGCGGAGGATATGGGCCAGAAACCACTCGGCGATTTCTTGTGCCGGGGCGTCCGGCCTCAGGCGTGCGACGCGGATATGATCGGACAATTTTGGGTTGCCTACGATGGTTTCCACGCCAGCGCCCAGTTTCTGCACCAGTTTGAGGTTGGGCAGGCGCTCAAGATGCGCATCCTGTAGCGTGCTGACCGCCACCATGGTGATTTCGGTCGGATCTCCGATCGTGTCCGGGGTGCGGACATCAGCGTCGGGCGACTGGTGCAGGACCTCTTTGGCCAAATCCGCATCGCTGATCCAGTTGGACAGGCCGGTTTCGATCAAAAGTGCCATGGGTGCCTCATGTATTGGAAATAGATGGAGGTGACGTTCCGTCACGGAACTGGACAGGGTCCGGGCAGCTAAGCCATTCTTCAGGCGAAGGTAAAGCCCGAACCGATGGGCAACGGAGGAGCGTTCATGAACATGTCATTCGGCTTGCGCGAGGAAAACCGCGCCCTTTTGCAGCGCGTCGCAGATATGATTCGCGATGAGATCATGCCGCTGGAAGAGGAATATCAGGTCGAAATCGGCAAGGGAGACCGTTGGCAGTACACCGACCGTCAGGCGGAAATTCTTGAGGGGTTGAAAGCCAAGGCCAAAGCGGACGGGCTGTGGAACTTTTGGCTGACCGACAGCGAAAAAGGTTTTGGTCTCACAACGGTCGAATACGCTTATTTTGCCGAAGAGATGGGCAAGACGCCCCTTGGGGCCGAGGTATTCAACTGCTCGGCCCCCGACACCGGAAACATGGAGGTGTTCGAGCGTTACGGCACCGAGAAGATGAAAGAGCAGTGGCTGAAGCCTCTGCTCGAAGGCCAGATTCGCTCGGCCTATTTGATGACCGAGCCGGACGTGGCCTCTTCTGACGCGACAAATGTGTCAATGTCCTGTGTGCGAGACGGGGATGACTATGTTCTCAATGGTGAGAAATGGTGGTCCTCGGGTGCGGGCGATCCACGCTGTAAGGTTTACATCGTGATGGTCAAAACAGGGGGCGCGGATCAGGCGAAGCATCAGCGCCAGTCCATGGTTGTGGTGCCAGCTGATGCACCAGGGATCGAGGTCCTGCGGCCGATGGAAGTCTATGGCCACGACGATGCACCCCATGGGCATATGCACATCCGGTTCACCAACGTCCGCATCCCCGCCGAAAACATCCTGCTTGGTGAAGGGCGCGGGTTCGAAATCGCGCAAGGTCGGTTGGGACCGGGTCGCATTCACCACTGCATGCGCGCGATCGGGCAGGCCGAAAGCGCGCTTGAGCAGATGTGCAAACGGTCGCTGCAGCGTGAGGCGTTCGGCAAGAAGCTGGCGCAGCTTGGGGCCAATTACGACATCATCGCCGAATGCCGGATGGAGATTGAAATGGCCCGCCTGCTGTGCCTGAAAGCAGCGTGGTACATGGATCAGGGTGACGCGCGGGCGGCGGCGCCATGGATCAGCCAGATCAAGGTGATCGCGCCTCAAGTCGCGCTGAAAGTGATTGACGAAGCGGTGCAGATGTTCGGGGCGCAGGGGATCAGTCAGGATACCCCGCTGGCCAATGCCTGGACCCATGTCCGCACATTGCGCCTCGCCGATGGGCCGGACGCGGTTCATCGCCGTCAGGTCGCGCGTGCGGAGCTTAGGAAATACACTCAGGAGAAGGTCTGACGCCCAGGATGGCTACCTATGATTTCGAAGATCTCTCCTATTTTCATCAGCGAGAGGACGGGGCTTTTGTCGGCAATGATCCGGCGCGCGGTCCCTGGTCGGCGGAGCATTGTCACGCAGGGCCGGTGAGCGGCCTGATCGTACGCGCGGCTGAAACCGAGATCGGGCCCGAGAAGATGCTGACTCGCTTGACCGTTGATCTGCTGCGCCCTTTGCCCCTTGCCGGGCTGCGCGTGGCGGCTGAGACCACGCGCCATACCAGAACGCTCGGGACCACACGAGTGACGGTGCATGATCTGGACGACACCCTGTGCGCAACCGCAACCACGATGCATGTGGTGCGCCGGGACTTGGGCGATGTGCCCAATGTCGAAACGCGGCCATTGCGGTTCGAAGATGCGGTCGAAGGCCCTTTCCCGATCGGAGAGGTGCGCCATGACCTGCCCGGTTTCGCACATTTTAGCGATATCAGATACGGGGCGGGGGACAGGCACGGAGTAGGGCCGAAAACCGTGTGGATGCGGACCCCGAACCTGTTGGAGGGCGAGGTGCAATCCCCCATCCAATCGCTCTGTGCCTTGGGGGATTGCGGCAATGGAATCTCATGGAATGCCCCAACGGCTGAGATGGGGTTCATGAACACCGATCTGACCATCAACATCCACCGGGAGCCCACCTCGGACTGGTTGGCCTCTCAATCCATTTCGCATTGGCAGCCCTCGGGGATCGGGATGTCTCAGTCGGTGCTGCATGATAGGCAGGGACCCGTTGGGACAGCCCTGCAAACGATCGTTCTTTTCCCGCCCAAGTGATCGGTCGGCCAGTTTCTGCATCGAGACCGTAAATCGCATTGCCGATGCGTACTTCGACGCCTATCTTGCCCTTATGCGATGGTTGTTCCCATTCTTGACCTGCTGCCTACCGATCCCGGCCTTGGCCCACCCACATGTCTTTATTGACACGGGGTTGGAGTTCATCGTGGACGAAGCCGGACAACTAACCCATGTCCGCGTGACCTGGGCCTATGATGAGCTGTTCTCCCTGCTACAGTTGGAGGACATGAGGTTGGATCAGGATGGCGACGGCGCGCTGACCGAAAGTGAGCAGCAGTTCCTGACCGGTTTTGATGCGCAATGGATGGAAGGCTACAACGGCGATCTGGTTGTGACCGCTGCCGGTGCCCCGGTTGCCTTGTCCGGCCCCTTGGAGCCGCATGCCACGACCGAGGATGGTCGCATCGTCACCACTCATCTGCGCGCCGTCGAGGGCGGTTCTGTCCCGGCCGAAGCGATTTCGGCAAAGGCCTTCGATGAAACCTATTACACCGCCTACGACGTCACCCGCCCTGTCATCGTGTCCGGCCCGGCAACTTGTCTGCTCGAACGGATTGATCCGGATATCGACGGCCAATTGGCGCAGATGCAGGCCTTTCTGCTGACCCTCGATGCAGAATACGATCTTGAGGAAAACGATATCCCGCTTGTCGGCGAAAGCTTTGCGACCGAGATTTTGATTTCATGTCCAAATACCTGATTGTTCCCGTTGCCATCGCCTGTGGCCTGCTTTTGTGGTTCTGGGGCAGCGGCGGGTTTGACAGCCTTGCTGCCTGGGCGGCTGGCGAACAGCGAGAATTTCAGAATCAGATCGCGCGTGCCCTTCGGGCGGCCCGAGCCGAACAACCTCAGGCCGTGGCAACTCTGCTGACAGTTTGTTTCGCCTACGGGTTCTTTCATGCCATTGGTCCGGGGCACGGCAAGGTCCTGATCGGAGGCTACGGTCTGGGCCGTCAGGTCGCCTTCTGGCGCTTGTCGGCGATCAGCGTGCTGTCGAGCCTCGGGCAGGCCGTAACAGCAGTTGTTCTGGTCTATGCTGGGGTGCTGATTTTCCAGTTGTCACGTGAGACGCTTGTGGGCACGACCGAGCAGGTTATGGCGCCGATTAGTTATGCTGCCATCGCGGCCATTGGTTTGTGGCTGGTTTTTCGCGGGATGCGCAGCTTCGCGCGACGGTCCCGCAGCGATGCCGCGCAGGGGAATTCTCACGAGCATGGGCATCACCACAACCACCACCATGAGGAACACGAGCACCACCATCATCACCATGATGACGTTTGCTCGGATTGCGGCCATCGCCATGGCCCTAGCGCGGAAGAGGTCGCCAATGTCGGGTCACTGCGTGAGGCGCTCGTGCTGATCGCGGGCATCGCTGCGCGCCCCTGTACTGGGGCATTGTTCGTGCTGATCCTGACCTGGCAGATGGGAATCGCCATGGTCGGAATTGCCGGAGCTTTCGCGATGGCGCTGGGCACCGCGACTGTCACAACGCTGGTCGGCTGGACGTCCTTTGGCCTGCGGGGTGGGTTGCTTGCCTCGGCCTCGGCCACCCGATTTGCGTCGATACTGGCCCCGACCATCGAACTGGTGGCAGGGCTTGTGATTGTCGTGATTGCAAGCGGTCTGTTGTTGCGCGCGATTTAAAGCGATCTAGAAAACCGGATCAGGATAGCCAACCCGCGCCAGATACAGCCCTTGCGGCGGGCAAACCGGCCCGCAGGCGGCGCGATCTTCGGCCTCTAGCGCGTCGCGCACATCCTCGGGCGACCACGTCCCCGCGCCAACACGTTCAAGCGTTCCCACAAAGCTGCGCACCTGATTGTGCAGGAATGACCGAGCGCGCACGTGAAAATGCACCTCGGGGCCAGAGAAGCCCTGCACCTGCTCCACCCGCAACTCATCCAGAGTTTTCACCGGACTAGCCGCCTGACAGATTGAGGATCGGAAAGTGGTGAAATCATGCCGCCCGATCAACATATTCGCGCCCGCCTGCATAGCCTCGACATCCAACTGATGGTTGATCTGCCAAACCTGCCCTTTGTCATGGGTCGCAGGCGCGCGGCGTATTAGAATGCGGAACAGGTATTGACGTTCAGCCGCCGTAAAACGCGCGTGCCAGTCATCATCGACCCGAGCAGCCTGTACAATCGCCACCGGCTGCGGCTTGAGGTGATAGTTCAACGCCTCGGACAGGCGGAACGGATCCCACTCCTTGACCAGATCGCAATGCGCCACTTGCCCCAGCGCATGCACACCCGCATCGGTGCGCCCTGCGGCAGCAATGGTGTGATCGCCCGGCTGGATGCGGGATAGGGCGTGCTCAATGGCCCCTTGCACCGAGGGCAGCTCTTTCTGGCGTTGCCATCCGGCAAACGGCTCCCCTTGGTATTCGACTTTCAAAGCATATCTGGGCATGGGCCGCTGGTAGCGCGCGACGCGCAAACGGGCAAGGGGGCGAAAGCGCTGGCATGTCCGGCAGCGGCTACCTATCTTGGGCGAAACGATTATTGCGGGGCGACAATTTGGTCATCTCATCCCTGGCAGACAGTCTTGTGCGCGGCGTCGAATCCATCGGCGACAGCGTGTCCGAGACGTTTTTCGAGCCTGTCATCCGTCTGGGCGTCACCGGTCTGGCGCGCTCAGGCAAGACGGTTTTCATCACGTCGCTGGTGGCAAACCTGCTGGACCGGGGCCGCATGAGCGGCCTGGTTGCGCAGCAAGAGGGGCGCATCAACGCGGCCTACTTGCAACCGCAGCCAGACGACACGGTCCCGCGGTTCGACTACGAATCTCACCTCTCCGACCTCACAGGCCCACAACCGCACTGGCCCGAAAGCACACGCGCCGTGTCCGAGCTGCGCCTGTCGTTCAAGGCGCGACCGGCCGGATTGCTGGCAGGGCTTCAGGGACCGCGCACCGTTCATCTGGACATCGTGGACTATCCCGGCGAGTGGCTTCTGGACCTCGCGCTGCTGGACAAATCCTACGCGGACTGGTCGCAGGAGACGCTGTCGCGCATCGTAAACCGTCCCGAGGCGGCCGAGTTTCTGGCGCAGGCTCGTGGCACCGATCTGACGGCAACGCATGACGAGCCGACCGCGCAGGCTCTGGCCGCTGCGTTCACGACCTATCTGAACACCGCGCGGGACGCTGGTTTCTACGACTGCACGCCGGGTCGTTTTTTGTTGCCGGGCGATCTGGCAGGCTCTCCGGTTCTGACTTTTGCGCCTTTGCCTGTGTCCGAACCCTCGCGCCGTCGCACCCTGCAGCGCGAGATGGAGCGGCGCTATGAGGCTTATAAATCTCAAGTGGTGAAGCCCTTCTTCCGCGATCATTTCTCACGCATCGACCGTCAGGTTGTGCTGGTCGATGCGTTGGGCGCAATCCACAAAGGCCCGCAAGCGGTCGAGGATATGCGCCGCGCCATGGGCGATATCCTCTCGGCCTTCCGTCCGGGGCGCAACGCGTGGCTCAGCCAGTTGTTGCTGGGCAAACGGGTTGAACGCATTCTGTTTGCAGCCACCAAAGCCGACCATCTGCACCACACGCAACACCCGCGCCTGACCGCGATCATGGAGGCCCTGACCCGTGAAGCACGGGATCGGGCGAGCTTCGCTGGTGCTGAAACGGCAGCCCTGTCGCTGGCCTCGCTGCGCGCCACGACCGAAGAAATGCGCAACCACAACGGAACGGAATTGCCCTGCGTTCGGGGAACACTATTGAACAGTGGCAAACAAGCTGCCTTCTACCCCGGAGAGCTGCCGAATGATCCATCCCATCTGCTCGGCCCGGCCCGGAACGGGGCCGAGGCGTGGCTTGGCGATGATTATGGTTTCATGGCTTTCGCCCCGGCCCAGTTGACGCTACGCCCGGGCGACGGCCCGCCGCATATCCGGTTGGACCGCGCCGCGCAGTTCCTGATCGGAGACCGGCTGTGACGGTTACCCTCCGCCCCGCCCGCAGCACCGATGCCGGTGCAACCGGGGAAATCTTGCACGGGTTTTCGCGTGAGAATGACTGGATTCCCGACCTCCACAGTTGCGCTGAGACCATCGCATTTTGCGGCCGTATGATTGATCAAAGCTGGGTTACAGTCGCTGAGGTCTCGGACACAGTGGTTGGATTTTTGGCCCTGAACGGAACGGATGTGCATTCCCTGTACTTGACGCCTGCTGCGCGCGGGCAGGGGATCGGCAAGCGGTTGCTCGATCATGCGAAGGCGCAGCACTCGCGGCTGACGCTGTTTGCATTTCAGGCCAACACCGGCGCTTGCAGGTTCTATGAACGCAACGGCTTTGCCGAGGTCGCCCGAAGCGACGGGGCGGACAACGATGAAAACCTGCCTGACATCAAATATGTCTGGCGTAGTGAAGGGGCAGAGAATGGCTAAAGGCCCGGTCCTGATCGACCTCGAAACAGATGAGCCCGCCGCCGACGTGGCCAAGGCCCCTCCGGTGCCCGATCTGGCGGTACCTCAAGGGCAGGCTATGCAAAGCGCGGCGCGATTTGCCGCCCGCAAACCCTCAGCCTTGGCGCGTTGGTTCTGGGGGTTGGCGCTGGCGGTAGTCGGGGCTGCGATTTCGGTCGCCGCATGGGATTTCGCGACCTCGCTGATCGCACGCGCGCCCATTCTGGGCTGGGTTGTCACCGGTTTGATCGCAGCTTTGGTCCTTGTTGCGCTGATCATCGCCGTCCGGGAACTGGCTGCAATTGGCCGCCTGTCCCGCGTTGACGGATTGCGCCGCGCAGCGGATGAGGCCTTGGCGGATGCTGATCTGACCAAGGCGCGGGCGGTCACAACCCACTTGATTGCATTCTACAAGGGCCGGGATGAGACCAAATGGGGCCGTGATCGGCTGTCCGAGCGAATGTCAGAACAATTCGACGCCGCTGGTCTTTTGGCTTTGGCCGAGGATGAGCTGCTGGCCCCCTTGGACGCCGCCGCCAGTCGCGAAGTTGAGGCAGCTGCCCGCCAGGTCGCCACGGTCACGGCCTTGGTACCTTTGGCCTTGGCGGATGTGGTCACGGCCCTTGCGGCGTCACTGCGAATGATCCGACGGGTGGCCGAGATCTATGGCGGGCGGGCCGGGTTTCTGGGCAGCTGGCGCCTGACGCGCGCCGTTTTCGTGCATCTGGTGGCGACCGGTGCGGTGGCCGTCGGTGACGATCTGCTGGAGCCTGTTCTGGGTGGATCGGTCCTCAGCAAATTGTCGCGCCGCTTTGGTGAAGGTTTGGTGAACGGTGCCCTCAGCGCCCGCGTCGGAGTGGCCGCGATGGAAGTGTGTCGACCCTTGCCTTTCTCAGATCGTCACAAGCCGTCGGTCCGCACAATGATCAAAAGGGCGTTGCAGGGGCTGTTCAGTAAGACTTGATCTGACGCAAAGCGGTATGGCACGCCATTCGTCACAGTGAATGTGACAGAAAGCGAGCCATGACAGATCACGGTCACAGCCAGCAGGAAATCGAACAGAGAATTAGCGACCCGCCCGGGCGGGGCGTTTTGCGTGACATCGTGTATGGGGGCATAGACGGGTCGGTCACCACATTTGCGATCGTTGCTGGTGTTGCCGGTGCCGGGTTGTCGTCATTCGTAATTGTCGCTCTGGGCTTGGCAAATGTACTGGCTGACGGGTTTTCGATGGCCGTTGGCAACTATTCAGGCACCAAGGCCGAACTGGACAATATCAAGCGCATTCGAGCAATCGAACAGCGTCACATCGCGCTCTACCCAGATGGCGAACGCGATGAGGTGCGCGAGATCCTTGCGCAGAAAGGTTTGTCTGGGCAGGTGTTGGAAGATGCGACAGAGGCTATCACCGCGGACCGCGAAAACTGGATCAACCTGATGATCGAGGGCGAATACGGGCTTGGCAGCGTCGATCCGCATCCGGTGAAGGCAGCGATGGCCACGTTTCTAGCCTTTCTGGTAGCCGGGATGGTTCCTCTGCTGCCGTTTCTGCTGGCTCTGGACAACGCTTTCACTCTCTCTGTCTGTATGACGATGGGGGTGTTTTTTGCCATCGGAGCGCTGAAAAGCCGGTGGTCGCTGACTCCGTGGTGGCGCTCGGGTCTGGAGACGTTTGCCATCGGCGGTGCGGCGGCCATGATTGCCTATTTCGTGGGGTCGTTGTTTCACCCTTAGCCCAATGATGTAGCGCTATTCGTCGCATGGGGCGGAGCCTCTGGACCATCGGGCATGGGCGGCTTATAAGCGCCCCCATGTATAACCGGATGGCCATCATTATTCGAATTATATCCCCGGCGCTCTGACCCTCTGAGACGCCGGGCAAAGGTGTTTGAGACTTCGCACCGACCGCTTCGATCCTAGTACGACCAGATCATCCAAAGGACGCCCCCAATGTGCGCCGACACGATCCAGACACCTGACTACAAAGACACGCTGAACCTGCCCAAGACCGAATTCCCTATGCGCGCCGGATTGCCCAAGCGCGAACCTGCATGGCTGGAGCGTTGGGAAAAGATTGGCGTATATGACCGCCTGCGCGAGAAAGAGGGCCGCACGCCCTTTACCCTGCACGATGGCCCACCCTACGCGAACGGCCACCTGCATATCGGCCACGCGCTGAACAAGACCATTAAGGATATGATCGTGCGGTCCCATCAGATGATGGGCTTCGACGCGCGCTATGTGCCCGGTTGGGATTGTCACGGTCTGCCCATCGAGTGGAAGATCGAGGAACAGTACCGCAAGAAGGGCAAGAACAAGGACGAGGTGAACATCGTCGACTTCCGTCAGGAGTGCCGCAAGTTCGCCGAAGGCTGGATCGACATCCAGCGCGAAGAGTTCAAGCGCCTGGGCATCACCGGCAACTGGCCCGATCCCTACATCACCATGGACTACCATGCCGAGGCCGTGATTGCGGATGAGTTCATGAAGTTCTTGATGAACGGTACGCTCTATCAGGGCTCAAAACCCGTTATGTGGTCGCCCATCGAGAAGACCGCGCTGGCCGAGGCCGAGGTCGAGTATCACGACAAGGAAAGCTTCACCATCTGGGTGAAGTTCAAGGTCGTGAATGCGGGCGATTTGGATAACGCATTTGTTGTAATCTGGACCACGACCCCTTGGACCATGCCGTCTAACAAGGCGGTCGTCTATGGCAAGGACATCTCATACGGCCTCTACGAAGTCATCGGCGCGCCCGAGGAATGCTGGGCCGCTGCGGGTGACAAATTCCTGCTGGCTGACAATCTGGCCGCCGACGTGCTGGGCCGTGCGCGTCTGAATGACGACCAGTGGACGCGTGTCCGCGATGTGACCGGTGATGAGCTGGCAGGTGTGCAACTGACACACCCGCTGGCCGGGGCCGAAGGCGGCAATGGCGAATGGGATGACATCCGCGACTTCCGCGCCGCTGAGTTCGTGACCGATACCGAAGGCACCGGCTTTGTCCACTGTGCGCCGTCGCACGGGATGGAGGAATTCGAACTCTATCGCGATCTGGGCATGCTTGAGCAGGTCATTACTTACAATGTGATGGACGACGGCTCGTTCCGCGCCGATCTGCCGTTCTTTGGTGGCAAATACATCCTGTCCCGCAAGGGTGGCGAGGGTGACGCGAACAAAGCTGTCATCGACAAGCTGGTCGAAGTCGGAGGGCTACTGGCGCGTGGCAAGATCAAGCACAGCTATCCGCATTCGTGGCGCTCGAAGGCTCCGATCATCTATCGGAACACGCCACAGTGGTTTGCATCCGTTGACCGCAAGCTGGACGATGGCATGGGTGAGATGGGCGACACCATCCGCGAACGCGCCCTGCGATCGATTGATGAACTGGTGAAATGGACGCCGCAGACCGGTCGTAACCGCCTGTATTCCATGATCGAAGCGCGCCCGGACTGGGTTCTGTCGCGCCAGCGCGCCTGGGGTGTGCCGCTGACCTGCTTTACCAAGAAAGGCGCTCTGCCCACCGACGCGGATTACCTGCTGCGCAACGAAGACCTCAACGCGCGCATCAAGGCGGCGTTTGAGAAGGACGGCGCGGATATCTGGTACACTGAAGGCTTCAAAGAGCAGGTGCTGGACGGCATCGCCAACCCTGAGGACTACGATCAGGTGTTCGACGTGCTGGACGTTTGGTTCGACTCGGGCTCAACCCATGCTTTCGTTCTGCGTGACCGTGAGGATGGCACCGATGACGGCATTGCGGACGTCTACATGGAAGGCACCGACCAGCACCGAGGTTGGTTCCATTCGTCGATGCTGCAGGCCTGCGGGACCAAAGGCCGTGCGCCCTACCGCAACGTGGTAACCCATGGCTTCACGCTGGATGCCAAGGGCAACAAGATGTCCAAATCGCTGGGCAACACCATCGTGCCGGAAGAGGTCGTCAAGCAATACGGCGCCGATATCCTGCGCCTCTGGGTGGCTCAAACCGACTATACCGCCGACCAGCGGATTGGGCCGGAAATCCTGAAGGGCACCGCCGACAGCTATCGCCGTCTGCGTAACACCATGCGTTTCATGCTGGGATCATTGGCCGACTTCAACGAGGCCGACCGCGTGTCGCCCGAGGATATGCCGCGTCTGGAGCGTTGGGTCCTCAGCCGCCTGGCCGATCTAGATAACCAAGTCCGCAAGGGCTATGCAGAGTTCGACTTTCAGGGCGTGTTCAGCGCGGTCTTCACCTTTGCCACGGTTGATTTGTCGTCCTTCTACTTCGACGTTCGCAAGGACGCGCTGTATTGCGACGGTGACAGCCTGCGTCGCCGCGCGGCGCGCACCGTGTTGGATATCCTGTTCCACCGCCTGACCACATGGCTGGCGCCGGTTCTGGTGTTCACCATGGAAGAGGTCTGGTTGGAGCGGTTCCCCGGCGACGACAGTTCGGTTCATCTGGTGGATTTCCCGGAAACACCGGCTGATTGGCGTGATGCCGGGTTGGAAGAGGCTGTTGCCAAGGTCCGCCGTGTTCGCCGCGCCGTGACCGCTGCGCTGGAGGTTCAGCGTCAGGACAAAGTGATTGGGTCTAGCCTCGAGGCTGCTCCGATCGTGCATGTCGAAGATCAGGACACAGTTGCGCTGCTGGCGACTTTTGATGTGGATGATCTTTGCATCACCTCGGGCCTGACAGTCTCCGAGGATCCGGCCCCGGCCGAAGCCTTCCGTGTGCCCGAGATTGAGGGCGTGGGTGTAGTTTTTGAGAAGGCGGAAGGCGACAAATGCCAACGCTGCTGGAAGATTCTGCCCGACGTGGGACGGCATGGTCATGCGGGCGTTTGTGGGCGTTGTGATGAAGCGCTGAGCCAAAGCAGCTCGTGAGTGTGGTGGGCGGGGTCTTTTGCGAGGCTCTGCCTCGCGCTCCGAGGTATTTTTGAACAGAAGAAGAGGCGGGCGCGGCGCGTTATGGGTTGCGCTTTGCCTGTAAAGGCTGGCAGCCTTCGGTCATGCCGATGATTGCGATACAGACCCGGTTTGGGTGTCTTGGGGTTGAGGAACAGGACGGGGCGATCACGCGTCTTGTCTGGGATGGCGTGAGCGACGGGTCTGAGACGCCATTGTTGCGTGAAGCGGCGGCTCAGTTGACGGCCTATGATGAGGGGCGGCTTGAGCGGTTCGATCTGCCTTATCATATTTCAGGGTCTGAGTTTCAGCGTCAGGTCTGTGATTTGATGTACGCGATCCCGCTTGGTGAAACCCGCACTTATGGGGATATCGCCAGGGAACTGGGTCAGCCGCCTCAGCCGGTGGGGCAGGCATGTGGGGCGAACCCGATCCCTGTCATCATTCCGTGCCATCGTGTTCTTGCGGCCAATGGGTTGGGCGGGTTCTCGGGCGACGGCGGGGTTGAGACCAAAGTGGCCCTGTTGCTGCACGAAAAGGCGGCGGGTCTGTTGATCTGATCGGTGAAAACCTGTTGCATTCCAACGTTTCGAGCCTCACCTTGTTTCAAAAGGAGATTTCGAAGGATCCCACTGAATGACCGACCAAGCAGAACGCGCCGCAGAAAAGAAAGCCATCATTGACCGACTGATGTCGCTGGAGGCGCAGGAACTGGCCACGGCCCAGGCGCATTACGACGCCTTTTTGAAAGATGCCCAACTGGATGACCGAGAAGGGCATGACAAGGATGATATCGCAGCCTCGCGCGAGAATGCGGACCTTGCTGCGGCGTTCGACGCACCGGTACACGCGCATCACGCCAAGATAGACGTGATCGAGAACACCAATTTCGGTATCACTGATACGGTTCAGCCCGGCGCGGTCATCAAGTTCAACAATCGCCGTTTTGTTGTCTGCGTCTCGACCACTCGCTTCGATGTGGACGGCAAGACCTATATGGGTATCTCAACCCAGAGCCCGATTTATCTGGCCATGATTGGCTTGCAGGCGGGCGACGTCTTCACCCATAACGGGACCGAGTTTGAGGTTCAGGACGTTTTGTAATCGGCGCTTTTGCGTTGCGGAATGATCTGCTGCGCAATGCCTGCGAAGACCAGATACAGGCTGGTCACAACCAGCCCCCAATGCGCCCAGCTTTCCGGGTGGAAATCTACCCAGGCTGCCCAACCGGCAAAGAAGGTCCAGGCCAGTGCCATGGGCAGGGTCACGCTGCGCCAGCGCTCGGTGCGAACGGGGTGGACGAATTTCAGAGGCAGGAACATGGCGACGGCCAGAAGGGTTACCAAAACGAGGCTGACCCAGAAGTTTGGCTCGAGCGCGAAGATCACGATGACAAACATGTTCCAGCATCCGGGAAAGCCGGAGAACGAGTTGTCTTTGGTCTTCATCCGCGTGTCGGCAAAGTACATGGCGCTGGCGAATGTGATGACGATGATCGCAAACCATCCTGTCCAGCCATCCATCAAGCCGGATTTGAACAGTGCATAGGCCGGTATGAACACATAGGTCAGGTAGTCGATGATGAGATCCAACAGGACACCATCAAACTCGGGCGCATTTTTCTTGACGTGATAATGGCGGGCCAAGGGGCCGTCGATGCCGTCGACGATGAAGGACACCACAAGCCACAGATACATCAGGCTCCATTCTTCATCCACGGCCGCCAGCATGGCGAGCATTGCGAAAACGGCTCCGGTTGCGGTGAAAAGATGAACGGCAAGCGCTTTGAATCTAAGTGTCATGCCCGTGTCATGAAGGATGTGAGGGGCAGATGCAAAGCAAAAAGACAGTTTGGTTGCAAGGACATTGAGGATGCCGTGCTTTTGGACCTCAGGCCTTTGGATGGGCGCGGTTATAGACCTCCATCAGGCGGGCGGTGTCGACGGCCGTATAGGTCTGGGTAGTGGATAGCGAGGCGTGGCCCAGAAGCTCTTGAATAGCGCGCAGATCCCCACCCGCTGAGAGCAGATGCGTGGCAAAACTATGCCGCATGGCATGGGGCGTTGCGGTCGCGGGCAGGCCGAGCTGCATGCGGGCCTTAGACATGACCTCTTGGATCGCGCGGGGATTGAGCGCTCCACCCCGGACACCGCGAAACAGGGCAAGGTTGTCTGATTTCAGGTGCGGGCAGAGTTGGAGATAGTGGTCCACCGCTTCGCGGGCGGCAGGAAGGACAGGGACGATCCTTTCTTTGTCGCCTTTGCCTGTAATGCGCAGGGTTGCCGGCAGGGGGGCATCTGCACCGGTCAGAGACAGCGCCTCGGAAATGCGCAATCCGCAGCCGTACAGCAGCGTGACAACAGCCACATCACGGGCTGAGATCCAGTCATTGCTGGATTGCAACTCGACCGTTTCGATCATGGCGCGGGCTGCGTCCTCGGCCAGAGGGCGCGGGAGTTTTTTGGTGAATTTTGGCGCGCGGGTCGAAAGGACGGCAGTGGGTTCGAAGCCTTCACGCTCGGCCAGCCAGCGGTAGAAGCTTTTGACGGCTGACAGTTTTCGCGCCAGAGAGCGCGCGCCCACACCGCTTTGGCGCTGATCGGCCATCCATGCGCGCATGTCCGAGACGGTGATGCGTTCGAGCGCGGCGATGCCCTGACGGTCTCCGTGGTAGAGGGTCATGAAGGAGAGGAAATCGGTGACGTCCCCGCGATATGCGGTTTGGGTGTTCTGAGACCGTCCCGCCAGTGCGCCCAGGCTCTCCAACCAGTGTTGGAGGGCGTCTCGGCAAGCTGGCGAGATCAGGCTCACGACAGCCAGTGGCGCATTGAGCGTTCGAACACGCCAGCAAAAAACGACAACAGATCGGTGCCAAGTTGCGGCGTGAAGTGCCTCGGGTCCGAGGCCCCCATGACAATCAGACCGGGCAGGCGACCGGATCCGAGATCTAGCTTCAGGCAAGCTTCGGACCTGAGTTGAGCGGCAAGAGTGCCAAATACCCGTTGGTTGGGCTTCTGAATTTCGCGCAAGATTACGTCGCGCGCGGGACCGCCGCGATCATAGGTTAGGTATTGGTCGACAAAACCCGGTTCGACGACGGTCAGCGTGCCGCCCAGTTTGTCGATGGCGGGATCGTCCATAAGGGCGGTGGTTTCCAAAACCAGTGTGATGCGTTGGACCCGCAGGATTTCGGCAACATCCTCGCCAAGCACGCGCAGGAAGTTTTCGAACTCAACCGGTTCTAGAAGACGCAGAATGGCGCGGTGGACTTGGTTGGTCCCGGCCAGGTTTTCGTAGGCTGCGGCGATGACGGACCGGTGCGTGTCTTCCAAACGGTCCAGTCTGGCTTCGAGCCGTTGCATGGCGATGCCGCGCAGGTCGATGACGTTGTCGCCTCGGGCCTGTTCATTGGCGTCTACCAGTGCCTGCATCAGATCTTTATCATCCAGCAAAGCATCAGGCTTGGCCAGAATTGCGGCTCGGAGGTTGTCCTCGAGTTTTGGGTTGCTGCTCATATCCCGTCCGGTCGTTTTTTTGTTTTGGCGGTTTATAGCACGCCCAACCGGACTTGCCTTGGAAAAAATGCACGCATGAGTGGATTTCATTTTGCGCTGTGTCCGAAGCGCTCCCGCCTGTTTGGCGCCGATCAGAGATCAGCCCCGCACAGTTGGGCCGGGCGCGACGCCTGACGGCATCGCGCGGGCGTGCATTGGATCAGAGGATTTTCTGACCGGTCTTGGCCCAGTCGGCCAGGAAGGTTTCTAGGCCTTTGTCCGTCAACGGGTGGTCAGCCAGCTTCTTGATCACGCCCGGAGGGGCGGTGATCACGTCGGCACCAATGCGCGCGCTGTCGGTCACGTGGTTCACGGTACGGATCGAGGCGGCGAGGATTTCGGTCTCAAACCCGTAGTTGTCATAGACCTGACGGATATCGGCGATCAGATCCATGCCGTCGAGGTTGATGTCGTCCAAACGGCCAATGAAGGGCGAGATGAAGGTCGCGCCTGCCTTGGCGGCCAGAAGGGCCTGATTGGTTGAGAAACACAGCGTCACATTGACCATCTGGCCTTCGTCGCTAAGGGTTTTGCAGGTTTTCAGGCCGGCCCATGTCAGCGGTACTTTGACCGCAATGTTCGGCGCGATCTTGGCCAACTTGCGGCCTTCGGCGATCATGTCATCGGCCTCGGTGGCGACAACTTCGGCGGAGACGGGGCCGTCGACCAGATCACAGATCTCTTTAGTGACTTCCAGAATGTCGCGGCCTGATTTCAGGATCAGCGAAGGGTTGGTGGTGACGCCGTCCACCATGCCCAAGTCGTTCAGTTCGGCAATGGCGTCGATCTCGGCGGTGTCTACGAAGAATTTCATGCGGGCAGTCCTTTGATGGGTTGGCCTTGGTCGCGGATGGCTTTACCTCAAAGAGACCCCTGCTGGAACCCCCTGCATAGGATATGCTGTGAGCGCTAACGGATTTTTCGACGAAGGAGAGCTGGTTGCAGTGCTGACAACCCAGCCGCTGGACCGGACGTTGGACTACAAAGCGCCCGAGGGCGGGTGCTTTCTGGGTGCGTTTGTCGAGGTGCCATTGGGGCCGCGCAAGGTGCTGGGCGTGGTCTGGGGGCCGGGGCAGGGCGGGTTCGATTTGACCAAAGCACGGTCCGTGATCCGGGTGCTTGAAGTTGCGCCCATGCGCGAAGAGATGCGGGTGTTTCTGGGAAAGGTGGCGGACTACACGCTGACACCGATGCCTGCGATGCTTCGTCTTGCGACCCGCGCGCCGGGCTTGGGGGATCCGCCCTCGATGCGCAAAGTCTACCGGTTGGGTACGTCTGAACCGGATCGGATGACCGATGCCCGCACCCGGGTGCTCGAGGTGTTGAAAGAATATGGCGGGCTGGCCTTCACCTTAAAGGAATTGGCCGAGCAGGCCGGGGTAACCACCTCTGTCGTCAAAGGGTTGGTCAAACTGGCCGCTGTTCGGGAAGAGGACAGTCCACGCGATCTACCCTATCCTCATCTCGATCCCGAGTTGCCCGGCAAATACCTGACCGAGGATCAGGCGGCAGCCGTGGCGCGACTGCAGGCTGGCCAGCGGACCGGCACCTACGGCACAACGCTGCTGAAAGGTGTGACCGGTTCGGGCAAGACCGAGGTCTACCTGGAGGCCGTCGCCGAAGCGCTGCGCATGGGACGCCAAGCGCTGGTTCTGCTGCCCGAGATTGCGCTGACGGCCGAATTCCTGACCCGCGTCGAGGCCCGGTTTGGTGCCCGCCCAGCCGAGTGGCACTCAGGGGCTACGATGACCGAGCGTCGCCGGGTTTGGCGGATGGTCGGGCAGGGTGATGCGCAACTGGTGGTGGGCGCGCGCTCGGCCCTGTTCCTGCCATTCCGTGATTTGGGCTTGGTTGTGGTCGATGAGGAACACGACACCTCATATAAACAGGAAGACGGCGTGCACTATAGCGCGCGAGACATGGCGGTTCTGCGCTCGGCCATTTGCGGCGGGCGAGTGATTCTGGCTAGCGCGACGCCCTCGTTGGAAAGCTGGGCCAATGCCGAGGCGGGCAAGTATGAGCGGCTGGATCTGACCTCACGCTTCGGGGCGGCGGTGCTGCCCGAGATGAAACCGATCGACATGCGCGCCGAGCAGATGCAGCCAGGGACGTGGATTTCCCCGTCCTTGCGGCAGGCGGTGCAGCAACGGATCGAAAAGGGTGAACAATCACTACTGTTCATCAACCGCCGGGGCTATGCACCGGTTACTTTGTGCCGAGCCTGTGGGGAGCAGATCGCCTGCGATCACTGCGACGCGCGGATGGTGGAGCACCGGTTCCTCAAGCGCCTGATGTGCCATCAATGCGGCGAGACCAAGCCGATGCCCGAGGCATGCCCCTCTTGCGGGGTCGAAGGGAAACTGGCCCCGGTCGGGCCGGGGATCGAACGGCTGGCGGAAGAGGCCGAGGCGACCTTCCCCGAGGCCAAGATCGCGATGCTCAGCTCCGACCTGTTCGGCTCGGCCCGTGCGCTGAAGGCCAAGATTGAAGAGATCGCCGAAGGGGATGCAGATATCGTCATCGGCACGCAACTGGTGGCCAAGGGGCATAATTTTCCCAAACTGACGCTGGTGGGGGTGATTGATGCCGATCTCAGCCTGCATGGAGCGGATTTGCGCGCGGCAGAGCGGACGTTTCAATTGATGCGGCAGGTGGCCGGACGTGCGGGGCGCGCAGACAAGCCGGGGCAGGCGCTGTTGCAAACGTTTCAGCCCGAGCATCCGGTCATCCGCGCCATTCTGTCGGGTGATGAGGAAGGCTTCTGGAAAGCCGAAGCAGCCGGTCGCCAAGCCGCTGGTGTGCCGCCCTACGGGCGCATGGCGGGGATCGTGCTGTCTGGCCCCGAGGTCGCTCCGGTCTTTGATATCGGCAACGCGATGGCGCGTAATGATGCGCCGTTGCGCGAGATTGGCGCTCAGGTCTTTGGTCCGGCCCCTGCGCCGATTGCCCGCATCCGGGGCAGGCATCGAGTACGCCTTTTGGTCAAGGCCCCCAAGGGTGCGCCCATTCAGGACGCCATCGCCCGCTGGATCGCGCCTCTGCGCCTGAAAGGGGATATCCGCCTGACCGTCGATATCGACCCGCAGAACTTCTACTAACCTCTGCATAGGCGCAGAGCGGATGTGCGCCGGGATCTCTCCTCTCGCCAAAGCGCAAAAATCGGCGTAGAGGGAGTCGCATGTTGAAACCAATGCCACTTTCCGAGGCGCAAAGCCTGCCGTTTTGGCGGCGCCCGATCACGCTGCTGTTCATGATGGCGCTGACTATGCCCATTGCGTTCAATGGGTGGAGCGCGCTTTTGAACAACTTTGTCATCGAAGTGGCGAATTTCGATGGCGCAGATATTGGCTTGTTGCACACTGTGCGGGAAATACCGGGTTTTCTGGCCGTCGGTGTGATCGCTGTGATCATCTTTGTGCGGGAGCAGGTGCTGGCCATGATCTCGCTGATGATGCTGGGCGTGGCGACGGCGGTGACTGCATGGTTCCCAAGCCTTGGTGGGCTGCTATTCGTAACGCTCTTTAGCTCGATCGGCTTTCACTACTACGAGACGGTCAACCAGTCGCTGCAGTTGCAATGGCTTCCAAAGGACCGCGCGCCGCAGATTCTGGGATGGCTTGTGGCGATGGGCTCGGCTGCGACGGCAGTGGTCTATGGGCTGATCGTCCTGACATGGGATCGGTTCGACCTGTCCTACAACTTCGTCTTCATGATGGCGGGCGGTGCGACGGCGCTTTTGGCTCTGTTTTGCCTGCTGGCCTATCCGCAATTCGACGCGCCGACGCCGCAGACCAAAAAGCTGATCCTGCGCAAACGCTACTGGCTGTATTACGCGCTCCAATTCATGGCGGGCGCGCGCCGTCAGATCTTTGTGGTGTTTGCTGGCTTCATGATGGTCGAGAAATTCGGGTTCGAGGTGCACGAACTCACCAGCCTGTATCTGATCAACCTCGTGATCAATATGGCCGCGGCTCCGATGCTGGGCAAAGCGGTTTCCAAATTTGGTGAACGTCGGACGCTGATCTTCGAATATGCCGGGCTGGCCATCGTTTTCGCAGCCTATGGTGGCATCTACTGGTTTGGGTGGGGCGTGGTTTTAGCCGCGACACTCTATGTGATCGACCATGTACTGTTCGCGCTGGCTTTGGCCCTGAAGACCTATTTCCAGAAAATCGCCGATCCCGCCGATATCGCACCGACGGCCGCCGTGGCGTTTACCATCAACCATATCGCGGCCGTGTTCCTGCCTGCGCTGCTTGGGTTGCTTTGGGTGGCCTCACCGGGTGCAGTGTTTGCACTGGCGGCGGCGATGGCAATGATCTCGCTCGCCCTGTCTCTGCTGATCCCGCGCCATCCTGAACGGGGCAATGAGACGATCCTGACCAAGTACGCGCCGGCCCCCGCCGAATAGGCGCAAGAGCTTGACCTTGGCGGGCCCACGCCCTAGGCGCTGTCGTGACCCAGACAGGAGGCCCCCATGCCCACATTCACCGCTCTTACCACGCTGACCGGCAAAAAACCCGCCGAAGGTCTTGGCGAAGCGATGGAGCGTCTGGATCCCGAACCCACTGGCGTTGGCGTTTTTGAGGTCGAAGATGGCTCAGGCCTGTGGGAGGTTGGCGGGTATTTCACCGAAGCCCCTGATGAGACGGCGCTGGCCGTGCTGGCTGCGGCGTTTGAGGCCAAGCCCTTTGTGGTGTCTGAACTGCCCGAAACCGACTGGGTCGCCCATGTGCGCCGCGAACTGGCCCCGGTCGAAGCGGGTCGGTTCTTTGTCTATGGCAGCCACGATGCCGACAAACTGCCCGAAGACCGCATCCCCCTGTTGATCGAGGCCGCGATGGCCTTTGGTACCGGCCACCACGGAACCACTCTGGGCTGTCTGAAGGCGCTGGATCAGTTACTGGACGAAGGGTTCTCGGCCAGCAAAGTCGCCGATATCGGGTGTGGGACTGCCGTGCTGGCCATGGCGGCTGCGCGTGTCTGGGAAGGCGACATCATCGCCAGTGATATTGATCAAGTTGCCGTTGATGTGGCCGAAGCGAACCTGAAGGCCAATGGCATGTCCGGTCAGGTTCACTGTGTCGAGGCCGCTGGCTTCGATCACCCGGACCTGAACGCGCACGCGCCCTATGACTTGATTTTCGCCAACATCCTGAAGGGTCCGCTGGTCGCTCTGTCGCCGGAAATCTCGGCGAATCTGCGGGCTGATGGCTTTGCGATCCTGTCGGGAATCCTGAACGAACAGGCCGATGATGTTGTGAATGTTTATTCCCAGAATGGCTTCAATCTGCATCATCGAGGTGAGATTGGTGAATGGACGACGCTAATCTTAAGTAAACAGGGCTAAATCGGGGCCATTTACAGGAGTTTTCTAGAGTCGCGCCACGTTTTTGTCGCAATCTATGCTTACCCTTTTTTAATCATTTTGATGGGGGGCGGTTTTGTGGAGGCTGCCATGGCGGGAAAACAACTGGAATTTGATCAGCGCGTTCAGCGTCTGAACAAGAAGCACTCGAAACTCAGCAAAGGCTATCGCGCAACGATGCGCAAAGATGGTCTGGTGGTGATGAAGCCGCAAAGGGTCCGCTCAGCGGTTCCGGCTAAAGTATTGGTGTTTACAATTCTTGCGGTTTTCGGCTTCAAGGCGTTTCTTTTGTCCAGCCTCGGTCCCTCAGGATATCAATACCGCATCGACAGCTTGAAAGAAGGCACCCAAGTCGAACAGGCAGGCGCTTGGATCATGCAGATCGACCCGGTTTCACAGTTCCTCTCGGTTCAGCTCAACAAAGTTCTCTATTAAGCACAAGCTGAAACAGAAAACACCGCGGCCTTTCGGCTCGCGGTGTTTCTTTGCGCCCCACAGGGAGGAGAAAGGGCGTATAGCGAGGGGGTCGTCTTACCGGCGGCCTTCGGCGATGACGTCGATGTCGCCGCGGCACAGGCCGATATCATCCAGTTCGCGGTCGCTCAGACCGGTCAGCACGTTGCGTGTTACGCGGGCGTCATTCCAATCGACGGCGGCATGTGCAACCGATGTGAAAAATGCGCCGATACGGCCAACGAGGCCGAATGAGCCAGTGGTGGCGATGCGGGTCGAGTCCAGTGCAGCCATATCCTGTTTCCTTCTGGTTTGTGTGAACATTTGATCTTGCGATCTGAGCGGCATCTAGTGTCGAAGATTTGCCCGCGCAATAGCATTTTTTGCATGTGTCCTATGCAGTTTTTGCAACGCTTGCCAAATCTGTAAGCACCTTAAAAACATGGTTAAATTGGGTTCATATAAGTGTCGATTTCAGACTTTTCGAAGTCGCAAACCGTCCTTTGTGTCGCGCACGGGATGGCGGTGTCGTTTTCAGACTTAGGGTCAATTCGCTTGGAAAATGTTCACGCTTCGTGCTATCCGTTGAAAAAAGATCACAAAACCCGAGCGGGCTGAGGCGAAGCATGCGAATTCTGGGCATTGATCCGGGGCTTAGGACCCTGGGATGGGGCGTCATCGAATCAAATGGCAGCCGGTTGAGCCACGTTTCGAACGGTTTGTGCAAATCTGACGGGGATGATCTGGGCGAGCGGCTGCTGTCTCTGCACAATCAGATTGTCGAGGTCATCGCCGAATACAGGCCCGACCAAGCTGCGATCGAGCAGACTTTCGTGAACAAGGATGGTGCCGGGACGCTCAAACTGGGTCAGGCGCGAGGTGTTGCATTGCTGACGCTGGCGCAGGCCGGGCTGCCGGTGGGGGAATATGCTCCGAACCGGGTCAAAAAAACCGTCGTTGGCGTTGGGCATGCCGAGAAAGAGCAGGTCCTGCACATGGTCAAGCTGCAGCTGCCAGGGTGTTTGCCCAAGGGTGCGGACGCGGCGGATGCATTGGCGATCGCGATCTGTCATGCGTATTACGGCAAGACACAGCAGCCGCGTGTGAAAGAGGTGAGGGCATGATCGGTAAACTGACAGGGCGTCTAGATTATCGCGCCGCAGATCACATCCTGATCGACGTGCGGGGCGTGGGTTATATCGTCTATTGCTCGGACAGGACCATGGCTGCGTTGCCAGGCGTGGGTGAGGCTGTCTCGATCTATACTGACATGGTCGTGCGTGAAGATCTGATGCAGCTTTATGGTTTTCTCTCCCTGATCGAGAAGGAATGGCATCGACTGCTGTGTTCGGTTCAGGGCGTCGGGGCCAAGGTCTCGCTGGCTATTCTCAGCGCGTTGGGGTCGGATGGGGTAAGCCGCGCGATTGCTCTGGGCGATTGGGGCGCGGTGAAGGCTGCCAAGGGGGTCGGTCCGAAGACCGCTCAGCGCATCGTGCTGGACCTTAAGGACAAGGCGCCGGGAGTAATGGCGATGGGCGGCACCGTGACCGAGGCGATGGACGGCCCAGCGTTGGAGGTTGTTGAGACCGTCGAGCCGCAATCAGCGCCGAAGCGGACCGCGAAACCGGCCTCGGGATCGGCGGCGGCCTCTGCGGGGGCGTTGTCGGCTTTGTCGAATTTGGGATATGGCCCATCCGAGGCGGCCTCAGCCGTGGCGGAGGCGGCGGCCAATCTGCCCGACGCGGGTGAGGCTGAATTGATCCGCGCGGCGCTCAAGCTGCTGGCTCCGAAAGGGTGATTGAATGGTAGATGCCAATCCCACGCTGCGGCCTGACCCTCTGCCCGAGGACAATGACCGCGCCCTTCGTCCGCAAGGGCTGGATGAGTTCATTGGTCAGGCCGAGGCGCGTGCAAACCTGCGCATCTTCATCCAATCCGCCAAGCAGCGCGGCGAGGCGATGGATCATACCCTGTTCCATGGTCCTCCGGGTTTGGGGAAAACCACGCTGGCGCAAATCATGGCGCGCGAGTTGGGGGTGAATTTCCGTATGACCTCTGGTCCGGTTCTGGCCAAGGCGGGCGACCTAGCGGCGATCCTGACCAATCTGGAAGCGCGGGATGTGTTGTTTATCGATGAAATCCATCGCTTGAACCCGGCGGTCGAGGAAGTTCTCTATCCCGCGATGGAGGATTTTGAACTCGATCTGGTAATAGGCGAAGGTCCAGCTGCCCGTACCGTTCGGATCGAGTTGCAGCCGTTTACGCTGGTTGGAGCCACCACGCGGATGGGTCTGCTGACCACGCCGCTGCGCGACCGTTTTGGTATCCCGACCCGGTTGCAGTTCTACACGGTCGATGAATTGCACGAGATCGTCACCCGCAACGCCCGCAAGCTGGGCGCGCCATCAGACGACGACGGCGCGCGAGAGATAGCGCGGCGGTCGCGCGGCACGCCCCGGATCGCAGGGCGGCTGCTGCGGCGTGTGGTGGATTTCGCGATCGTCGAAGGCGACGGGCGGATTACGCGTGAATTGGCCGATGGGGCGCTGACCCGATTGGGCGTCGATCATCTCGGGTTGGATGGCGCAGACCGCCGGTATCTGAAACTGGTCGCCGAGAACTATGGCGGTGGTCCGGTTGGGATTGAGACGATGTCGGCGGCCTTGTCGGAAAGCCGAGACTCGCTTGAGGAAGTGATCGAACCATATTTGCTGCAGCAGGGACTGATCCAACGCACGCCGCGCGGGCGGATGTTGGCGCAGAAGGCGTGGACGCATTTGGGCATGGCTGCACCAAAGGGTCAGAGCGATCTGTTTGGTTGAAGGCATCACCCAGAAATTTTAAGTCTTCGGTGAGAGCATTGTTAAAATGATGAAAGGCTGGGCGTGACACCGGACGAGATCGAGGCGCTGTTTACGCGCGAAAGCGGAGAGTTCCTGTTTGCGCGGTGGGGTCGTCCCATTGTACCGATCGTTTTCGGTGTCGAGGATGAGACGCTGGCAACCGTCAAAGGCGCGTTCGAGGCCGTGGTGACGCTGGCCGGTCACAAGATGGCCGAAACGGACCCAGAGCTGGGCGCCAATTGCATGGTCTTTTTCTTCCGCGACTGGCAGGAGTTGCTGGAGGTTCCGGATCTGGATCGTCTTGTCCCCGATCTTGCGCCTTTGGTTGAGCGTCTGGTGGCAGCGGATGCCAATCAATACCGCATCTTCCGGTTCGAAGAAGACGGCGCGATCCGCGCGGCCTTTGTGTTTCTGCGCGTGGATAAAGAGCTGTCCAAAGTCCCGGCCGAGACTCTGGCGCTCAGTCAAGTGGTGCAGACCATTCTGCTCTGGTCGGATACGGCGTTTCGAAAGCAATCGCCTCTGGCTGTGGCGGGTGAGGCGACGATCCTGCGCCCGGATATTGCGGGCCTGATCCGGGCCGCTTACGATCCGATTTTGCCGGGGTCGGCGCAGGATGCCTCGTACGCGCTTCGCCTGTTTGCCCGGTTGGAGCTGCCGCAATGAAGCACATCTTTCCAGTTCGCGTTTACTATGAGGACACCGACATGGGCGGGGTCGTCTATCACGCGAACTACCTGCGCTACATCGAACGTGCGCGCTCGGACTGGGTGCGCCGTTTGGGCAATGACCAGAACGCCATGCGGGATGAGGGGATCGTCTGGGTCGTACGGCGGGTCGAGGCGGACTACCTGTCACCCGCCAAGTTTGACGACGAATTGATCGTCGAAACTGAAGTGACCGAGATTTCCGGCGTGCGCCTGACCATGGCGCAGCTTGTGAAACGGGGTGAGACCGATATTTTCCGCGCTTCGGTCACGGCGGTTTGCATCAACAAAGACGGCAAACCAATCCGCCTTCCGGCAGAGATTCGCGCATTGATGTAACATTTTCGCAGCCGGGGGTGGTTCTGTTGGCTTTTCAACCCCAACTGCGTTAGCGTTTGGCAAAACAAGGCCAAACAAACGGCCATCAGGCAAAAAAGAGCAGGTTCATGGAAGCTGAAACGCTGGCGCTGGCGCAGGAGATCGATTTCTCCATGTGGGGGTTGTATGCCCGCGCGACCTTTATCGTAAAATTGGTGATGCTAATGCTGATCGCGGCGTCGATCTGGTCTTGGGGCATCATCATCCAGAAGCTCATCAACTACCGTGCGGCTCGGCGTGAGGCGCAGAAATTTGATGAGAGCTTCTGGTCTGGCAACCCGCTCGATGAGTTGTTTGAGCAGATCGGCTCGCAGCCCGATGGCAGTTCTGAGAAGATCTTTGCGGCAGGTATGATCGAATGGCGCAGGTCGCATCGCACGGATGGCGGTTTGATCGCCGGGGCGACGGCTCGGATCGACCGGTCCATGGATGTGGCAATCGCGAAAGAAGCGGAGACACTGCAGAAAGGTCTGCCGATCTTGGCGACTGTCGGCTCAACCGCTCCGTTCATTGGTCTGTTTGGTACGGTCTGGGGCATCATGAACGCCTTTATCGAGATTGCCGAGCAGCAGAATACCAACCTCGCCGTTGTGGCCCCCGGCATTGCCGAAGCTTTGCTGGCAACTGGTCTTGGCCTGCTGGCCGCGATCCCAGCTGTGATTTTCTACAACAAGCTCAGCGCCGATAGTGACCGAATCGTCGGAGGCTATGAGGCCTTTGCCGATGAATTCGCCACCATCTTGTCGCGCCAGTTGGACAGCTAACCATGGGGGCCGCGGTTCAGCAAAGCTCGGGCGGGAACGGACGTAGGCGCGGACGGCGGCGTGGTCGCGCCCAGCCGATGGCTGAGATCAACGTCACGCCGTTTGTCGACGTCATGCTGGTGCTGTTGATCATCTTCATGGTCGCAGCGCCTCTGCTGACCGTTGGTGTGCCGGTTGACCTGCCCAAGACTGCCGCAAGCGCCTTGCCCGGCGATAGTGAGGAACCGCTGACCGTCACGCTGACCGCCGATGGCCGTATTCAGATCCAGACTACGGATATCGCGCGCGAAGAGCTGATCGGACGTTTGCGCGCCATAGCGGCTGAGCGCAGCAGTGACCGTGTCTTCCTGCGGGCGGATGGGGCGATCCCCTACGCGCAGGTGATGCAGGTGATGGGCGCGTTGAATGCGGGCGGGTTTTCGAATGTGGGTCTGGTGACGGATACCGGCGGGCCGACGCTGGACGATGGGTAAAGGTGGGGTCGCGCGGTGGATACCGGCACCAAGATTTCAGCGATTGCGCATGTCAGCCTGATCGGCTGGGCGTTGTTCGGCGGCACCTTCCGATCCGAGCCGCTGCCGACACAAGTGCAGGATGTTTCCGTGATTTCGGCTGAGCAATTCGCAGCGCTCACGGCGCAGCGCGATGCGCCTGAGTTGCCGGAGTCGCCGGGTACTCTGGAACAACCCGACGCGCCGGAACCTGAGGTCAGCACCCCCGAGGTGACACCGGAAGAACAACCACGTCCTGAACCGGTGACGCCCGCAGAGCCGGAGCCTGAGACTGTCCCCGAAACGGTCGAGGTTCCGCCCGAGCCTGAGCTACCCGAAGAACCTCCGACATTGACGGAACCGGAAACGGCCGCCTTGCCGGTGCCGCCGGGACCTGAAGCGCAACCCAGCCCGGCTGAGCGTGTCGCCCCCGAGGCCATCGCGCCGCCTCCGCCCGAGGCTGAACCGGCCGAGGTGGAAACGCCCCCGGTCTCACTGGATGAAGGCGCTGAGACGCAGCAAGAGCAACAAGATCAGACGGCCCCGGAAGAAGCCGCGCCCGAGATCGTGACTGAGGCCGAAGAGACCAACGAGCCAGCGCCTCTGACCTCGCCGCGTCCGCGTGTGCGGCCCAACCGTCCTGAACCCGCGCCTGAGGTTGCAGAAACCCCCGAACCGGCCCCGGAAACGCCCACGCCAACGCCTGCGCCGGACAATAGTGACGCCATCAATGACGCGTTGTCCGAAGCATTGGCGGGTGGAACTGAACCCTCCGGCCCACCGCTCACCAGCGGTGAAAAGGACGCGATGCGCGTTGCGGTCTCGCGTTGCTGGAATGTTGGATCGCTGTCGACCGATGCGCTGAACGTGGTGGTAACGGTTGCGTTCTCACTCAATCGAGATGGCACGATTATCAGCGAGAGTATTCGTTTGCTGAATAGCTCTGGCGGCGCTTCGGGTGCCGAAAATCAAGCCTATCAGGCGGCCCGACGCGCAATTTTGCGCTGTGGCGCGCGTGGATATGATCTGCCTGCTGACAAATACAATCACTGGCAGGATATTGAGATTACATTCAATCCCGAGAGGATGCGGATCAAATGATGAAATTTCTGACCAGCCTCTTTCTTGGGCTGACCCTCGTGTCGGCTCCGGTTTACGCTCAGAACAGCCCCCTGCGGTTGGAAATCGACGAAGGCATCATCGAGCCGATGCCCTTTGCGGTTCCCAACTTCGTGCCCGATGGCCCGGCAGCGACGCAGTACGCCAACGATATCTCGCGTGTCGTCGCAGCGGATCTGACCGGAACGGGGTTATTCCGCGAAATCTCCTCGGACGCGTTTATCAGCCGGGTCAGCAGCTTTGACGCTCCGGTCCAGTTTGCCGATTGGAAAGCGATCAACGCGCAGGCTTTGGTGACAGGGGCGGTGAACGTCTCGGGCAAGCGGCTGACGGTTCGGTTCCGGGTCTGGGATGTGTTCTCGGGACAGGAGCTTGGAAACGGCCTGCAGTTGGCGGGCACCACAGATGGCTGGCGGCGCATGGCGCATAAAGTCGCTGATCAGGTTTACAGCCGGATCACCGGTGAGGGCGCCTATTTCGATAGTCGCGTTGCGTTTGTGTCAGAAAGCGGCCCGAAGAACCAGCGCCTCAAACGGTTGGCTATCATGGATTATGATGGGGCCAATGTTCAGTATATGACGGATAGCGCGGCCATCGTTCTGGCCCCGCGCTTTTCGCCGACTGGCGAGCAACTGCTCTATACCAGCTATGAAAGCGGCAGCCCGCGGATCTACATTCTGGATGTCGGTCGTGTGCAGCGGCGCGAGCTGCAAACGCAGGACGGCACCATGAGCTTTTCTCCGCGTTTTTCGCCGGACGGGCGGTCGATTGTGTATTCGCTGATTCAGGGCGGCAACACCGATCTTTGGCGGATGGATCTGGCCTCAGGCCAAAGCAGCCGCCTGACCAACACGCCTGCGATTGAAACCGCGCCCAGCTATTCGCCGGATGGAAGCCAGATCGTGTTTGAAAGCGACCGCTCGGGCACGCCGCAGCTTTACGTGATGGCGGCAAATGGGGGTGAAGCGACGCGGATCAGCTTTGGTCAGGGGCGGTATGGTACGCCGGTCTGGTCGCCACGCGGTGATTTGATTGCCTTCACCAAGCAGAACAAAGGTCGGTTCCATATCGGCGTGATGCGCACCGATGGCAGCGAGGAGCGCCTGCTGACATCGTCCTTCCTCGACGAAGGCCCGACGTGGTCGCCAAACGGCCGCGTCATCATGTTCACGCGCGAGACGCAGGGCGCAAGTGGACGGGCGACGCTCTATTCCGTGGATATCTCGGGTCGAAACCTGCGCCCCGTGCGCACGCCGGATGGCGGCAGCGACCCGTCCTGGGGGCCATTGCAGAATTGATCGCCGCCACTGCGCGGCAAAGTTCACAAGAAACAGTCGCTGTGATAGACAGGCGGCAACAAACAAAACAACGAGGCACTTGAGATGAACGTATTGGGCAAAATCCTGGCCTTGGGCGCGCTGAGCGTGGTCGCGGCCTGTACCAACAATGATCCTTCGGCTTTGGGTGGCAGCGGCGCTGGTGGTAGCGGCTCGATTGTCGCGGGCTCTCCTAGTGATCCGCGCTCACCCGCCTATTTCCAGCAGACGGTCGGGGATCGTGTCCTGTTCGCGGTCGATCAATCCACCCTATCGCCGCAGGCACAGACGGTGCTGCAAGGGCAGGCGGAATGGCTGCTGGCCAACCCGGATTACGTGGCAACCATCGAAGGTCACGCGGATGAGCAGGGCACGCGTGAGTACAACCTTGCGCTGGGCGCACGTCGGGCCAATGCGGCGCGTGAATACCTGATTTCGCGTGGGGTCGCAGGCAATCGTCTGACGACGGTCAGCTTCGGCAAAGAACGCCCGATCGAGATTTGCAGCACCGAAGATTGCTATTCCAAAAACCGCCGCGCGGTGACGGTGCTGACCGGTTCAACCTTGGGGTAAGACGATGAGAGTTGCAGGATGGGTTCTGGCCGCAGTTGTGGCAACAGCGGGCGTGGCGCAAGCACAGGATCAGCAGACCCTGGCGGATATCCGGCAGGAGCTGACGGTGCTTCATGTCGAGATACAGCGCCTTAAGCGTGAGTTTTCGACCACCGGCTCTCCCGCGCCGAACCTGTCCGGAAGCTCGATCCTTGAACGGGTCGATGCGATAGAGGCCGAGCTGCAGCGCCTGACCCGTCAGACCGAGCAACTGAACCAGCGTGTCCAGAACATCGTGACCGACGGCACCAACCGGATCGGCGATCTTGAGTTCCGTCTGGTTGAGCTGGAAGGCGGCGATCTATCGACACTGGGTGAGACCTCGACTTTGGGTGGTGAAGGGGAATCCACCGCTGCGGTAACACCCGCGCCGACGGAGCCGAACACTTCGGACCAGGGCGAGCTGGCCGTTGGCGAGCGAGCGGATTTTGACGATGCGTCGCAGGCGCTGGCCGATGGTGATTTCCAGACTGCTGCCACGATGTTCGCACAATTTGACACTTCATATCCCGGTAGCCCGCTTGCACCCGAGGCGCATTTGAACCGCGGTAAAGCGCTCGAAGGGCTCGGGGATACGCGCGAGGCCGCGCGTGCATTCCTCGCCAGCTTCACCGGAGATTCCGAAGGTGCCGTGGCGCCCGAAGCTCTGTTCGAACTTGGCGCAGCTTTGGGCCGTTTGGGCCAGACCGATCAAGCCTGCATCACCTTGTCCGAGGTTGGCGTGCGCTTCCCTTCCTCGGGTCAAGCCTCAAGTGCGGTGCAGGAAATGGCCTCCTTGGGGTGTTCTTGACCCCGCCACTCGACACACTGACATCCGACCTGCGCGCCCGGTTGCCTGAACGTTTGCCGGAGCGTCTGGGCATCGCGGTCTCGGGCGGAGGGGACTCGGTTGCCCTGATGCACCTTTTGCACCGTATTGCGTCGGATGAGGGGGGGGAACTATTCGCCGCCACGGTCGACCACGGTTTACGCGCTGAGTCCGCGGATGAGGCCCGAACGGTTGCAAAACAGGCCGCCGCGTTGGGTATCCCCCACGACACTTTGCGTTGGCAGGGCTGGGATGGTGCAGGCAACCTGCAGGATCAGGCTCGGCAGGCGCGGTATGCCATGCTGACCGATTGGGCGAAGCGCAACGACATAAAAGCGATTGCGTTGGGCCATACGGCGGATGATCAGGCCGAAACGCTTCTGATGCGACTGGCCCGTTCAGCCGGCGTCACGGGGTTGTCGGGTATGCCAAGCGCTCGGACCCGCGATGGGATCGACCTGTTGCGCCCCATGCTGGGGATCACTCGGGACCGGCTGCGGGCCTATTTGATCGAGATTGGCACGCATTGGGTCGAGGACCCCTCGAATCAGGATACCAGCTTTGATCGGATCAAGGCGCGGCAAGCCGTGTCGGATTTAAAGCCGCTTGGTATTTCGGCCGAAACCCTGACGCGCGTCGCCGACAACCTTACACAAGCGCGTGAGGCGTTGGAACGTTATGCGCAGGACTCCGCCCAACGGGTTGCTACGGTCGATGCCGGGTCCGTTGTGCTGGATCGCGATTGCTTTGCCGCGCTGCCCGAAGAAATCCGCCGCAGGGTTCTGGTTGGCGCAGTGGCGTGGATCGCAGGGGCGGGTTACCCGCCGCGCCAATCAGCAGTGGATCAGGCCTTGCAGGCCATTCTGAACGGAGATTCTGGTGCAATTGGGGGCTGTTTGCTGTTTTCTCAGGCAGAAAAACAGTGGATCTGCAGGGAATTCAACGCGGTTGATGGCCTGACCGCGAAAATCACGGGTACATGGGACGCGCGATGGGTGCTGTCCGGCCCCGATATTCCGGGCGCTGAGATTCGGGCACTTGGTGAAAACGGCTTGCAGATGTTGCCCGACTGGCGCGCCACCGGGCGTCCACGGCTTGCTTTGCAAGCGTCCCCAGCGGTTTGGAGGGGCGACATTCTTGAGGCCGCACCCCTAGCCGGATTCGCCAATGGCTGGCGCGCTGATCTGGTCCCTGATTGGCCTGAGTTTCACGCATCTTTTTTATCGCATTGAACCTCAGCCAATCCTCTCTATTTTAAGAAGCAACCCGGCAGGTCCTTGTCTGCCGAAATCTTTTAGGAGAATTTCCTTGGGCAACGCTCGTAATATCGCCTTCTGGGTCGTTCTGTTCCTGCTGATCCTTGCACTGTTCAACTTGTTCAGCGGACCTGGCGGGACACTTCAGGGCAATGAACGCACCTATTCCGACTTTGTCAGCGCCGTTCAAAGCGGTGAGGTCAAGAACGTCACGCTGGATGGTGAGCAAATTCGCTACACCACACAAAGCGGCGCGAATTACACCACAATCAAACCCGGCGACGCCGAGGTCACGAAACTGCTGATCGATGAACAGATCCCGGTCGAAGCGGTCAAGCAGCAGCAATCAGGCTTCCAGTCGTTCCTGATCACTCTGCTGCCCTTCCTGCTGCTGATCGGTGTCTGGGTCTATTTCATGAACCGGATGCAGGGCGGCGGCAAAGGCGGCGCGATGGGCTTTGGCAAGTCCAAGGCCAAGATGCTGACCGAAAAGCACGGCCGCGTGACCTTTGATGACGTTGCTGGCATCGACGAAGCCAAGGAAGAGCTGGAAGAGATCGTTGAATTCCTGCGCAACCCGCAGAAATTCAGCCGTCTGGGTGGCAAGATCCCAAAAGGTGCGTTGCTGGTTGGCCCTCCGGGTACCGGTAAAACGCTTCTGGCCCGTGCGATTGCGGGTGAGGCGGGTGTGCCGTTCTTCACCATCTCAGGCTCTGACTTCGTTGAAATGTTCGTGGGTGTCGGTGCGAGCCGTGTCCGCGACATGTTCGAGCAAGCCAAGAAGAACGCGCCTTGTATTGTGTTCATCGACGAAATCGACGCTGTTGGTCGCCATCGTGGTGCCGGCTATGGCGGTGGTAACGATGAGCGCGAACAGACCCTCAACCAGTTGCTGGTCGAGATGGACGGTTTTGAGGCCAATGAAGGTGTGATCATTCTGGCCGCGACCAACCGTAAAGACGTTCTGGACCCGGCTCTGCTGCGTCCCGGACGTTTCGACCGGAACGTGACCGTTGGGAACCCCGACATCAAAGGCCGTGAGAAGATCTTGGGTGTTCACGCGCGCAAGACGCCTCTGGGCCCTGATGTTGACCTGCGCATCATCGCGCGCGGTACTCCGGGCTTCTCGGGTGCGGATCTGGCAAACCTCGTGAACGAGGCCGCGCTGATGGCCGCCCGTGTGGGCCGCCGCTTTGTCACCATGGAGGACTTCGAGAACGCCAAGGACAAGGTGATGATGGGGGCTGAGCGCCGCTCGATGGTGCTGACCCAGGATCAGAAGGAAAAGACCGCGTATCACGAGGCCGGCCACGCCGTTGTTGGTCTGGAACTGCCGATGTGCGACCCAGTTTACAAGGCAACGATCATTCCGCGCGGTGGCGCGCTAGGTATGGTTGTCTCTCTACCGGAGATGGATCGCCTGAACTATCACCGTGATGAGTGTGAGCAGAAGCTGGCCATGACCATGGCGGGCAAGGCGGCCGAAGTCATCAAATATGGCGAAGACCATGTCTCGAACGGCCCGGCGGGTGACATCATGCAGGCGAGCCAGTTGGCGCGCGCGATGGTGATGCGCTGGGGTATGTCGGACAAGGTCGGCAATATCGACTACGCCGAAGCCCATGAAGGCTACTCGGGCAACACTGCTGGTTTCTCGGTCTCGGCCCATACCAAAGAGCTGATCGAGGAAGAGGTGAAGCGCCTGATTCAGCAGGGCTATGAGCGCGCTCACCAGATCCTGACCGACAAGAGTGAGGAATGGGAGCGTCTGGCGCAGGGCCTGTTGGAATACGAAACCCTCACCGGCGACGAGATCAAGCGTGTCATGAACGGGGATGCGCCGACCGAAGGCGATGACGAGGGCGACAGCCCGGATCAGGGCAGCGCGCCCAGCGTCACGGCTATTCCCAAGACCAAACCCAAGAAATCTCCGCCCGAAGGTGGGATGGAGCCGGAGCCAACCGCTTAAACATATAAACCCGAGGTCCAGACCTCGGGTTTTTTCTTTTCATCCACCAACTGCTGGTCATTATGCGGGCAAATGGATGAAGAAGGAAAACCCCATGCCGTTCCTGCGTGAAACCGAATACTCTGCCGAGGTCGTCTGGTTGGGGCGCGTCCCGGCCGGTCAGTCGCTGCGCGCTCAGCCCGTTGAGACGTTGGAGTTTGGCTTTGAAGGGGTGCAGGGCGAACGGCACGAGGGGCTCAACCGTGCTTCATGTGTGCGTGTCAGCAATGTCTACCCGAAAGGCACCGAGATTCGGAATGTCCGTCAGGTGTCGATTCTGTCAGCCGAGGAGCTGTCCGAGATTGCCGCCGCGATGGAGATGGACCATCTTGATCCGTCCTATTTGGGGGCCTCGATCGTGTTGAATGGCATCCCTGACTTTTCTCATATCCCGCCGTCCTCGCGCCTGCGGTCCGAGGCGGGTTTGACGATTACAGTGGATATGGAAAACGCACCTTGTGTCCTGCCCGGACGTGAGATCGAGGCGGATCACAGCGGCTACGGTGCCGCCTTCAAACCGGCCGCGCAGGGGCAGCGGGGGGTCACCGGCTGGGTCGAGCGGCCGGGGGACCTGCATATCGGCGATCGTTTGCAGCTGTTTGTTCCCGATCAGCCGCTCTGGCAGCCATAGCGCTCATTCGTTTCCGATTGGAAACGCTTGAAATTAAGCGACGCCGTTTCGCGGCACGAATATGTCGGAATCCTTAGCCACTGCTTGGGTATGCAACTGTATGGGTTTCACAGCACCGACGCGCCGCGTCGGTTTTGCACGGCATTCAATCAGGGACCCTGCCCAATGAGCTACAAATCTGACATCGAAATCGCGCGCGAAGCGAACAAAAAGCCGATTCAGGAAATCGGCGCAAAGATCGGCATCGAATCCGCCGATCTGCTGCCTTACGGCCACGACAAAGCGAAGGTCAGCCAGGACTTCATAAACTCGGTCCAGGACCGCGAAGATGGCAAGCTGATCCTGGTCACCGCGATCAACCCGACCCCTGCGGGTGAAGGCAAGACCACCACCACCGTGGGTCTGGGCGATGGCCTGAACCGCATCGGCAAAAACGCGATGATCTGTATACGTGAAGCTTCGCTTGGCCCGAACTTCGGCATGAAGGGCGGCGCTGCAGGTGGTGGTTACGCTCAGGTTGTTCCGATGGAAGAAATGAACCTGCACTTCACAGGTGACTTCCACGCGATTACTTCGGCGCACTCGCTACTGTCGGCGATGATCGACAACCATATCTACTGGGGCAACGAAGCTGAGATCGATGTTCGCCGCGTTGCATGGCGTCGTGTGGTCGACATGAACGACCGCGCTCTGCGTCAGATCACGGCCTCTCTGGGTGGCGTGTCGAACGGCTTCCCGCGTGAAGCAGGCTTTGACATCACCGTTGCGTCCGAAGTTATGGCGATCCTCTGTCTGGCAAACGACCTGAAAGACCTGGAAAAGCGTCTGGGCGACATCATCGTTGCTTACCGCCGCGACAAGACCCCGGTCTACTGCCGCGACATCAAGGCAGAAGGCGCAATGACCGTTCTGCTGAAGGACGCCATGCAGCCGAACCTGGTGCAGACGCTGGAAAACAACCCGGCCTTCGTCCACGGCGGCCCGTTCGCAAACATCGCGCACGGCTGTAACTCGGTCATCGCGACCAAAACCGCGCTGAAAGTTGCTGACTATGTCGTGACCGAAGCGGGCTTTGGTGCTGACCTGGGTGCCGAGAAATTCATGAACATCAAGTGCCGCAAAGCCGGCATCGCACCGTCGGCCGTTGTTCTGGTTGCCACCGTGCGCGCTATGAAGATGAACGGCGGCGTTGCCAAAGCCGATCTGGGTGCCGAAAACGTCGACGCGGTTCAGTCTGGCTGTGCCAACCTCGGCCGTCACATCGAGAACGTGAAGTCCTTCGGTGTGCCGGTTGTTGTCGCGATCAACCACTTTGTCACCGACACCGACGCCGAAGTTGAAGCGGTCAAGAGCTACTGCGCCGATCACGGTGTTGAGGCGGTTCTGTCGCGTCACTGGGAACTTGGCTCAGAAGGCTCGGCGCCTCTGGCTGAGAAAGTTGTTGAAATCGTTGAAGGTGGCACCGCGAACTTCGCGCCGATCTACCCCGACGACATGCCTCTGTTCGAGAAAGTCGAAACCATCGCCAAGCGCATCTACCGCGCGGACGAGGTTCTGGCAGACAACAAGATCCGCAACCAGCTGAAGGAATGGGAAGCCGCCGGATATGGCAACCTGCCAGTCTGCATGGCGAAAACCCAGTACTCCTTCTCGACCGACCCGACCCTGCGTGGCGCACCGACCGGCCACTCGGTTCCGGTACGTGAAGTTCGTCTGTCCGCAGGTGCTGGCTTCATCGTGGTTGTCTGCGGTGAGATCATGACCATGCCGGGTCTGCCGCGCAAACCTGCCGCTGAGACAATCCGTCTCAACGAAGAAGGTCAGATTGAGGGCTTGTTCTAAGCCGATTTTTAAACCATCTCGTGGTCCGGGGATTACACCCCGGGCCATGAGGAGATCACGATGCCCACTCTGACACCGCCGCAAGACTGTGAGACGATGCAGGACTTGCGCGTTCAGATCGACAAGCTGGACCGCCAACTGATCGAGATGTTGGTGACGCGCGCGGGATATATCGATCGCGCCTCGCAGTTGAAGCCAGGCGAAGGCCTTCCGGCCCGAATCCCGGACCGTGTCGAAGAGGTGGTGCAACGTGTGCGCGCAAGCTCGGATCAGTTGGGGATGGACCCGGATCTGGCCGAAAAGCTTTGGCGCATTTTGATTGATTGGTCGATTGCCCGCGAAGAGCGTGTGATTGGACCCGACTGAACACCCGGGCGCTCTGCGCCCGATCCGTTTTTGGAAAGAAGGGATCACAGGATGGTAGCCCAGGTTATCGACGGCAAAGCCTTTGCGGCGAAAGTGCGCGCGCAAGTGGCCGATCAGGTTGCAAAGCTGAAAGAAGAAAACGGCATCACGCCCGGTTTGGCCGTGGTTCTGGTGGGCGAAGACCCTGCAAGCCAGGTTTATGTACGCTCAAAGGGTAAACAGACCGTTGAGGTCGGCATGAACTCCTATGAGCACAAGCTGGACGCCGACACCTCGGAAGAGGACCTGCTGGCGTTGATCGACGAGCTGAACAACGATCCTGCGGTTCACGGTATTCTGGTGCAGCTGCCTCTGCCCAAGCACCTGAACGAAGACCTGGTGATCAACTCGATCGACCCGGCCAAAGACGTCGATGGCTTCCACATCTCGAATGTTGGCCTGCTGGGCACCGGTCAGAAATCGATGGTTCCCTGTACCCCTCTGGGCTGCCTGATGATGCTGCGCGACTATCACGGTTCGCTGTCGGGTATGGATGCGGTTGTGATTGGCCGCTCGAACATCGTGGGTAAGCCGATGGCGCAACTGCTGCTGGGTGACAGCTGCACCGTAACCATAGCGCATTCGCGCACCAAGGACTTGCCGGACGTCGTGCGCCGCGCTGACATCGTTGTGGCCGCCGTAGGCCGCCCTGAGATGGTTCCGGGTGACTGGATCAAAGAAGGCGCGACCGTGATCGACGTTGGCATCAACCGCATTGAGCGTGACGGCAAAAACAAGCTGGTCGGTGACGTCGACTACGCCAGCGCCGCTGAGCGTGCGGGCGCGATCACTCCGGTTCCGGGTGGCGTGGGTCCGATGACCATCGCCTGCCTGCTGGCCAACACTCTGACCGCGTGCTGCCGTGCCAACGGCCTGCCAGAGCCCGAAGGCCTGACAGCCTGATCACTATCGTGTCGGATCGCTCTTAGCGGTCCGACCCTGACGAGACGCGGGCCGGAGCAGCGGCCTGCGCCCAAACCCATGCATGAATTGTGTTTTACAGGACCTCAATTCATGATATCCGTTATTTCCCAGTCAGTTGCCGAGTAAATACCGTGGCCGTCCAAGATGTCCTGACTGGGTCTTGGGCCGCTGTTCTGTAAGTATGACGTTAAACATCGGGCTATTGCGTTCTCATTGCACTCCACAGCGGGTGGTCGCAGGTGTTGTTTTCCTGCCTTTGCTTGCCTACGTATTCCCTCCATTTCTGGCCGCAGAGCTGTCTTTTCCCCTGCGTTTGCTGTTCTGGGCCGGTGTTATGGTGTTGGCATTGGCCGCCATTTGGGGCGCCCGGAGTGTGATTGAACGACATCAGGTTTTGGAGCAGTTGCCTGCGCGCGATCTGGCCTATGCGGTCGTGATTCTTATGATGTTCACTCCGACCCTCTGGCTAATGGCGTGGTTGCTGTTCACCTGGGGTGGTCATATGGCGCCCGAGATGGCGACTGTTGCCAGTTACGGTATATTGTTTGCCACAGGCCTGTTGCTGGTGCGTCGGGCTGAATGGCATGATGGCCAGGTCGAAGCCGAGCCTGAGCTAAAGCCTATGCCACGGCTCGCGCGCCGTCTGCCCGAGAGTTTTCAGGGTGAGTTCTACCGCCTGACCGTGCGTGACCACAATGTGGACGTCGTTACCTCCGAGGGGACTTTTACGATCCGCTCACGCTTTACCGATGCCATAGACGAGATGGAGCCTGTTGCAGGCCATTGCTCGCACCGGTCGCATTGGGTGTGCGATGAGGCTGTGGCGGGTGGTGTACGGTCCGAGGGCAAGATCTTCCTGCGTCTCGTCAATGGCGATCTTGTTCCGGTCAGCCGTAAGTACCGGCCGATGCTGGAAGAGGACGGCCTGATCTGAGGCGCTGCACGACGTCCTTCCGTCTCAGCGAGGCATTGGGATCATCTGCGGTTTAGGGCCCGTTAGGATTGCCAATGCCTTCGGTCCCATCAGACCAGTCAAAACCTGATCCGAGCTGCGCAACCCGCCTGTGTAGGTGCCAAAGGCGGGCAGGATCAGACGATTTGAATCGAACAGAAAAGCCGGGCGTGTAATGCTGCGGCCACGCGCGCGCAGCGTGGCCTTTGGGTGATAGTGACCCGAAATCTCGCCTTTTGCCTCGGACTGCGCGATATGGCGAAAGGTGAGTGTGGCGCAGTTCCACTCGGCCAGATGCGTGCCGCCGAGCTCCACCGGGCCGGGATCGTGATTGCCTTCGATCCAGATCCAGCGACGCCCGGCTTGCAGGGTGGCAATGCGCAGCCTCTCGGCGCTGGGAAGCGATAGAGAGGCATCCAGATCATCAAAGCTGTCTCCCAGGCAGATTACGGTTGCGGCCCGCGTAAACTCCAGATCTTTGGCCAGCCTGTCCAACGTGTCCTGACTCTCATAAGGCGGCAGGATCGCGCCACCGCGCCGGGCCATGCGTTCGGATTTGCCGAGATGCAGGTCGGAGACACACAGCAATTGCCGCTCGGGCCACCACAATGCGCCTGAGGGTAGGGCGCTCAGGTTCTGCCCGGCAAAGGAAAACTCAGTCTTGTTCATGGAACGTTCTTCGCGCGTTTTGCGTGCCCGCGCAAGGTGGATCAGAGCGTATCCAGCCCGGCCGCCTGCAGCAATCGCGCGCTTTCTTCTGCCAGCAAGCGTTCTTCGGCGACCCCTTTGACCGGGATTTTTCCAACTTCAAGGAACAAGGGCGCGGCCAGAGGCGATACGCGGTCCAGCCGAACCAGATCAATGCGGTCGCCAATCCGTTCCACCATCGCCTCGATCCGGCCAAAATCGACGAGGCCGCGCATCGCTTCTTCTCGGGTGATCTGCATCAAAAGGTGGTCGGGGTCGTATTTCAGTAGCGTATCGTAGAGGATATCTGACGAAAACGTGGCTTGCCGCCCGCTTTTGCGTTGCCCGCCGGTGTTGCGCTCGATCAGGCCCGCGATGGTGGCCGAGGCGCGAAAGGTGCGTTTCATGACGGCATTGCCCGCCAGCCATGTGTCCAACCCGTCGCGCAGCGCATCAAGCCGAAACAGAGGCGTTGGATCGGTCACGGCATCCAATCCCCAGATCAGGGTCGCGTAGTCGGTCGCAACAAATCCGAGAGGGGCAAGGCCTGTTTCCTCCATCCGCTTGGTGAGGAGTAGGCCCAAGGTTTGTTGCGCGTTGCGTCCGGCGAAGCCGTAGACACAAATATGCTCGCGCCCGTCGCTGGGAAAGCTCTCGACCAGCAGGCGGTTGCGTTGGGGCAGGCGAGAGACATGCCGCTGCAACTTCAGCCAGCCGGCCGTGTGTTGCGGCAGCTGAGGCCAGTCGGCCTGCGCGAACATGCGCAGGATACGGTCGCTCAACTGCGTTGAAGTAGCGAACTTGGTCCCCGCAAACGTGGCGATCTTGGGCTTCTTGTCGGCACGGCGGCTGACTTCGACCACAAGCTCGCGCAGGCCTTCGTAGCGCACGATCTGACCACCGATCAGGAAGGTGTCGCCGGGGGTCAGAGTGGCTGCAAAGGCTTCCTCAACCTCGCCCAGCGGCTTGCCGCCCCGACTGCGTTTCAGGCGAACTTTCAGGGTATCGCTGTCCTGAATGGTGCCGAGGTTCATCCGAATGCGGGCTGCAGCGCGGGGGTCTCGTAGCTGCCACAAACCGTCTGAGCGTTGCTGCAACCGTTGCCATCGGTCGTAGGCCCGCAGGGCATAGCCGCCGGTCGCGCAGAAATCGACACAGTCGTCAAACTCGGGCCGGGTCAATTGCGCGAACGGCCCGGCCGAGGTCATCTCGGTAAACAGTGCATCTGCATTGAATGGCCCCGCGGAGGCTGCGATCAGAATATGTTGGCACAGCACGTCTCGGGGGCCTGCGCCGCGCGGCTCTCCGTCCAGATCATGGGCTTTTGCGGCCTCAAGGGCGGCCACGCATTCGACCACCTCAAACCTGTTGGCAGGGACCAGCAAGGCTTTGGACGGCGCGTTGTAGCGGTGATTTGCCCGTCCGATTCGCTGCACCAGCCGTTTGACGTTCTTTGGCGCGCCGATCTGGATGACCAGATCAACGTCACCCCAGTCGATGCCTAGATCGAGGGAGCCGGTGCAGACGATGGCGCGCAGATCACCTCGGACCATGGCGGCCTCGACCCTCTCGCGTTGCTGGCGATCCAGACTGCCGTGATGGATTCCGATGGGCAGGCTGTCCTCGTTTGCAAGCCACAGATTGTGAAAGAAAATCTCGGCCTGCGCGCGGGTGTTGTGGAAGATCAGAGTCGTCTTGTGTTGGCGGATTTGGTCCAGCACTGCCGGGATCGCATAGGCCGCGCCTCCGCCCGACCATGGCGGCATCTCGGCCGTTTCCAGCATCGCGATGTCGGGATCAGGGCCGGGGTCGGCTTGAATGATCTGACACGGGTCGGGGTGACGGGCCAGAAAGCGGGCAATGGCCTGAGGGTCCTCGACCGTGGCTGACAAGCCCACACGCCGCATGTTCGGGCACAAAGTCTGGAGCCTCGCCAGCGCCAACATCAGTTGATCCCCGCGTTTGCTTTCGGCCAAAGCGTGGATTTCATCGACGATCAAACGCTGCACCCCATCAAACATGCGCGGAGCGTCCTCATATGAGGTCAGCAGAGCCAGACTCTCAGGCGTGGTGAGTAGGATATGCGGCGGGTCGGCGCGCTGGCGTTTTTTCTGCGTGGCTGAGGTATCGCCGGTGCGGTCCTCGATGCGGATGGGCAAGCCAATCTCTTCCACGGGCGTGCGCAGGTTCCGTTTGATGTCTGCTGCAAGGGCCTTGAGGGGCGACACGTAGATCGTATGCAACCCGCTTTGCACACCATCCGAAAGCTCGGCCAATGAGGGCAGAAACCCCGCCATCGTTTTGCCGCCGCCAGTGGGTGCAATCAGCAAAGTGGCCGGGTCTTGCGCCCGGTCGAACATGTCCTGCTGATGAGGGTGGATGGTCCAGCCCTTGGTGCTGAACCAAGTGCCGATCCGGGCGGGAATCTGCGTCATGTGCGCAGACTACCTCTGTCATCCCGGAAATGGCACGACGTTATTTGACGATTTTCTCGTCTTTGACGAACATGTTGGCCCAGGCGCGGTCGATCAGGTCGGGGCTCATCTGATAAGGAATGCCCTCGAACTCACAGATCGAGATCATCTGGTCGATCAGGAAGATCGGCTGGTAGTTCGCATAGATGTTGTCGATGGTCGGGTATTTCACCTTCAACAGATGCACCAACGCGGCCTCATCCAGCGGCATTCCGCGTTTGCGGGCGACCATGGCGAAGATCTTCAGGAAGTTCTCTTGGTTAGGACCATCAATCTTGATCTTGAAGAAGATTCTGCGCAGGGCCGCCTGGTCGAAGATCTCATTCGGGTGGAAGTTGGTCGAGAAGATCACCAGCGTGTCGAAGGGAACCTCGAACTTTTCACCCGATTGCAGACCGAGGATATCCTTGTTCTCTTCCAGCGGAACAATCCAGCGGTTGACGAGGGCCTGAGGGGGTTCGGCCTGTCGTCCAAGGTCGTCCACGATAAAGATACCGCCGGTCGATTTCAGCTGCAGCGGGGCCTGATAAGTCCGCGCGGTGGGGTTGTAGACCAAGTCCAGCATGCTCAGCGACAATTCACCACCGGTCACCACGGTTGGGCGCTCGCACTGAACATAGCGCGAATCGAACCTCTTGCGGCGGCGCAGGCTGTTGGGGTCGTCAGGCTCCTGTTCAATCGCAGTATGTACGATTGGATCATAAACGGTGATTACCTGACCGGCATACTCGATGGCGTAGGGGACATAGACATTGTCACCCAACGCGTCGCGAATACCGTTCGAGATCGAGGACTTACCATTCCCCGGAGGGCCATACATCAGGATCGAGCGGCCCGCGCTGACCGCGGGGCCGAGGTGATCCAGCAGGCTGTCGGGCAAAACCAGATGGCCCATCGCATTGGTCAGCTGGTCTCGCGTGACTTGAATATTGCGGATCGACTGGCGTTTGACCTGCTCGCGATACACATCCAGTGGTACGGGCATCGCACCGAAATACTCCGACTGGCTTAGAGCGTCCAATGCTCGGGCCTTGCCAGCGTCGGTCAGCTGATAGCCCATTTCATTGCCACTATTGGCGTTAAGGGTGCCTGTGGCTTCAAGCAGTTTTTGGTCACGCGCAATGTCGATCAGTTCCTGCGTGACAGAACCGGGCAGGCAGACGGCCTCGGCCACTTCGGTCACGGTGCTGGCGTTCTTGCGAAAGATCGTCTTCAGCAAAATGTCCCGCATCATCACCAGCGGGAGCTGCATTTCACCCAAACCCTTCGGGGCTGGGGGCGCCATAACTGCGGAGGTCTGCATATTCATGAGCGGGACTCGTCTGTTCTGATGTCACACCAAAAGCCCCAAAGCGGGCCAGTTGTGTGAAATCTGGCGCAGCTTTGTGGCGGGACCAAGGCAGTGACAAGGCGCGCAGATGATAGTTTACGATCCGAGAACAGTCCCAAGAATCAGATACATGGCAAGCGAACCGGACAGGGCCAGCCCCATCGGGAACTTTTTGCCTTTGTCCCAGCTCTCCCAATGTGGGGCAATCGTGCGAAGCCTTGTGTGCTTGGCCAAACGGTGGGTCGCTACGGCCCCCAAAGTACAGGCCATCAGAATAGCCATGAGTAGAATCATATCTGCGAACCAGATGAACGGAGCGGCTGCGGCCAGAAATTTGGCATCGCCCGCGCCCATCGCTCCGGCGGCGTTCAGGATGATTCCGGCGAGGAGAACGATGAATATGTGTAGGAATTGCCAGACATAGATAGGCAATGCGATACCAAGAGGGCCGATCTGCCCTCCAATCAGTCCCGTCGACCACGGAGGCAGCACAAACAGCCCAATGACGACATAGACCAGAACCAGCGCCGAGACGGCGTGGTTCTTTATCTTCATTTCACGCATATCCGTGAACGCGACGTAAAAGCAGATCGGCAGCACAAAGGGCAGAAACCATGCTGCCGCATAGGCCGGTATCGCCATGTGTCAGCTTTCCTCGAGCGCGCGAAGCGAGCGGACGGCTTCATCGAAATGCTGGGGATGGGTCGCAATCGCCTCGCGGAGGAGGTTCTTGCCAGTTGTCGTATCCCCTTGTTTCACCGCAGAAATTGCCATCGTATTCAACAGCCGGGCGCGTTCAACCTGTGTCATGGGCACCACCGGCAGGCTGTAATTCCCCTGCGCCGACCGGGCCAGAACCAGATTGTTCTTGGCTGTAAACAGGCTCTTGTCCTGGCGGACGGCCTCGGTGAACAGGCGTTCGGCCTCAGCATATTGTCCGCGGGTCAGCTTGGAATAGCCCCAGTTGTTCATCACACCACCCGGGCGCGTGGTCAGGCCCACGGCCGTTTCATAGAAGTGATCGGCGCGTTTCCATTCCTTGCGGGAATCCGCGACGACGGCTTCAAGCCGGTAGCGCTTGAACGACTCATGAGTCGGGGGGACCGAGTTCAAAACGGTGTGGGCCGTGTTCCAATCCCCATTGCGCACCAGCGCATCCGCGTATTCGACCCGGTCGGCCGCATTGGCGCCGTTCATGGTCGTCACGCGTTTCCACGCGGCGGCCGCCTCGGTCGAGCGTTTGGCGCGACCCAGCGAGATCGCAAGCCCGCGCTGCAGGTCGATCCGGTCGGGGTTTTTGGCGGCGGCATTGTGGAAATAGGTGACCGCCTCGTTGGGGTCGGCCGCGGTCAGAAGCACGTCGTTCAGGTTGGTTTCGTCAATGACGTTCACTTCCTGAAACGTACGTTCAACCTTTTCCTCTTCGGTTTCTTTTGCACAGGCGGACAGGATCAACCCAGTGACCACGAGTGACGGAATCAAGAATTGTTGGCGCATTTTTGCGTCCTTTTACTGCTCTTGCCTCGATTACTGGATTTTGCGTAGCGAAAATTGCCCGTCGCCTAGCTGCTCCAGCGTATATTCTTGTTCTTGGTCAGTATTATTAACAGGATTTTCCATTTTTGCGATAGCTAAGCGAAGATTGTCGCGGATTGCGTCACTTTCGCCATTGTCCAAGGCAAACGCCCGTCGAAACACCTGTTCCGCTTCGGGGTATTGTCGCGTCTCCATCAGCAGGACACCCAAATTGTTCCAGGCGATGGGCCAGTCCGTGTCATCCTCGACCGCGCGGCGCAGAAGGGTTTCGGCCTGCCCCAAACGACGCAGCCCCAGATTTGCCGTTCCCAATGAGGTCAGAACCTGCGGCGTCATCCCTTGTTCCAGCGCGGCGCGGGTAAAGCTGTCGAGGGCCAGCTCATATTCTCCGGCGGCCATCAGGCGGTTTCCTACGGTGATGTTGTCTTCGGCTTGTCCCGTCGGATCTATACCCGGCGCATCGAGGTCATCCGACAGGCTCCCTTCCGTGCAAGAGGCCACCATGGCGAAAACCATGATGGCCTGAAAACTTCGGCGAAGCCTAAGCAAGGCACAGCCTTTTTCTGGGAGCATCGAAGTTACATCATCCTCCGAAGTTCGAAATGACGCTTGCAGAAGGCCCCACCAGAATTATCAATAGAGGCGGTACCGTTAGGGTCATTGTGACCAGAGTCATCTTGGTAGGCAACTTGTTTGCGGCTTCTTCTGCACGCATCACACGTTTGTCACGCATTTCGGCAGCATAAACACGCAGAGCCTCAGCAATAGAGGTACCAAACGTGGCTGATTGGATCATCACGGTCACAAACGCTCTCACATCCTGAACGCCGCAGCGCGTTCCAAAGTCACGCAATACCGTATCCTTGTCCTTACCAGCTTTCATTTCATAGGCAACGACTTCGAATTCCTGCGCAATCTCCGGGTAAGAGCTTTTCATTTCCGATGCAACGCGCACGATCGCTTGGTCGAGGGACTGACCGGCTTCCACGCAGACCAGCATCAAGTCCAACGTGTCCGGAAAGGCAGATGTAATGGCTTCACGTCGCTCTTCAACGCGACGAGTAATCCAGTATTTCGGTATGAAATACCCAATCCCGCCCGGAACCAGAACACGGATCAACAATTGGGTTCCAGTGAACTCCTGATCGCCAGCAAATACCGTGACCCATACAACTCCGAGGAGAATACCCAGGATACCCAGAGCGAATTGAGCGAAGTGAAAGAACCGGACCGCGTCCTTGGATTGATACCCCGCTTGACGCATTGTTAGCTGAATGGCCGACAGCTCTTCTTCGCTTTTGGGCTCAAGGAAAGTCGCAAACTTTTCCAGCTGCTCGTTTCGACCGCTTTGACGCAGTTGATCCTTTTTGGATTTCTTCGGCGTTTTTGGCGGGGCGTTCGAACGTTGAAGTTTTTTGAGGGGATCCTCAGGCTGGTTCAGCATCAACAGAACCGCCACGGCTACCAGAACCACGCCGAGTACACCGACCACGATCAGGGGGCCGAACTCTCCCAGGTGCTGCGCCAAAGTATCATTGATGGAGGCTAGAAATTCCATGACACAGACCTCAAACCTTAATGTTGGTGATCATTTTCATAACGATCAGGTTCAGTGTCAGCATGATGCCAACGATGAAACAGCATGGGATAAACCAGGGGTGGTCAAGAACTTCGTCATAGTAGTCTGGCGATTTTACCAAAATAAAGACCAGACAGAACAACGGGAATCCCGAAAGGAATTTGCCGGACCATTGCGCCTCCGCGGTGATTGCCTTGACACGGCGGAACAGGCGGAAACGTGCACGGATCACCTGGGCCAATCCAGCCAGAATTTCGGCCAGGTTACCACCTGACTGCTGCTGGATGCCAACTGCGACCGCTAGAAAGCGCAAGTCTTGCATGTCCAGTCGCTCTGCCATGTCTTTGAGGGCCTCGCCCACGTCACGACCATAGGCGCACTCATCTGCAATTACACCAAATTCGGTTCCAAGGGGGTCCTGAACTTCGTTTGCAGCGATCTGAATTGAAGACACGAAAGGGTTACCGACGCGCAGTGAGCGGACCATAAGCTCGACTGCGTCGGGCAGTTGTTCTTCGATCATGCTCATGCGTTTTTTGGCTTTGCTACTGACCCACATGAAGACGCCACCAACACCGATGGCGATCGAAATAGCCGCGCGCAGCACAGTTTCAGTTGCCGTGCCAATACTCAAGCCAACAAAGGCAAAAGCCGAAACAAGACCCATGATCATGATCAGTTGTCTTGGCGTGAACGCGATGGCGGCCTTTTGGGCCTTGTCAGCAAGCAGCGAATACAGAGGGATGCTCTGCGTTTTCATATGCTGCTGCATTTCCTTGCGCAGCTGTTCCAGAACTTGCTCGCGGCCCGCGCCCTTGTCGAGCATGTCCAGACGACGGTTGACCCGGCTGTTCAGGCTGATGGATTTGCCGAACGCCACAAGATAGATGCCTTCCACCAGGGCAAGAACGCCCACGAAGATGGCGACATAGATGAGAGCCTCCATAGGCAATTGCATGTCGTAATCTCCTACATTGTGGTTGGGTCGTAGATGGACGAGGGCAGGTCAAAGCCCCACAGGCGGAAGCGCTCGGAATAGTGGCTGCGCACGCCGGTGGCGGTGAAGTGACCGATGATTTTGTTATCGGGTGTCAGGCCAACGCGTTGGAAACGAAAGATTTCTTGCATCGAAATCACATCGCCTTCCATCCCGGTGATTTCGGTGATCGAGGTCATGCGGCGCGAGCCATCCTGGAGACGGCTGGCCTGAACGATCAAGTTCACAGCGCTTGAGATCTGGCTGCGAACCGCCTTGATCGGCATTTCGATCCCCGCCATCGCGATCATGTTCTCGAGACGCGAGATACCATCCCTTGCCGAGTTTGCGTGGATTGTGGTCATTGAGCCGTCGTGGCCGGTGTTCATCGCCTGCAGCATGTCGATCACCTCGGCGCCACGAGTCTCACCCACGATGATGCGGTCGGGACGCATCCGCAGGGCGTTTTTCAGACAATCGCGGGGGCTGACCTCACCTTTTCCTTCAACGTTTGGCGGGCGGCTTTCCATCCGGCCGACGTGAGTCTGCTGAAGTTGAAGTTCCGCCGTATCCTCGATGGTCAAGATACGTTCAGCGTCGTCAATAAAGCTCGAAAGCGCGTTCAGAGTAGTCGTTTTACCGGAACCCGTACCGCCCGAGACGATGATATTCAGGCGTGTCGAAACGGCGGCTTGAAGATAGGCGGCCATTTCTTCGGTGAACGCGCCGAAATTGACCAGATCATCGATACCCAGCTTGTCTTTTTTGAACTTACGAATCGACACCAGCGAGCCGTCAACAGCGATCGGAGGGACCATCGCGTTGAAACGCGAGCCATCGGCCAAACGGGCGTCGACATAAGGGTTGGATTCGTCAACACGACGACCCACTGCGGACACGATCTTGTCGATAATCCGCATTAGGTGTTTTTCGTCTTTGAACGTGATATCGCTGATTTCAAGCTTACCCGCACGTTCGACAAAAATCTGTTGTGGGCCGTTCACTAGAATATCGTTGACCGTGTCGTCGCGAAGCAGGGCCTCAAGTGGGCCGAGGCCTGTGACCTCGTCGTAAAGTTCCTTGTTCAGCTGCGCGCGGTCGTCGCGGTTCAGCACGATGCTTTTGGCTTCCAGTACCTCGCTGGCAATCGCGCTGATCTCAGTGCGAAGCTCGGCCTCACCCGCGTTTTCAAGGGCGGCGAGGTTCAGGTTTTCCAGAAGCTCCCGGTGCAGCTCAATCTTGATCTCACTCAGGCGCTCTTTCCGTTTGCGGTCGCGGTCGGCGCTCGTGACTTCGCCAGTTTTCTTCTGAACGGGCTTGCGTGCAACTGCTGTTGCCGTTGGCGCTGCGGGGGCCGCTTCGGGCGCTTTGGCCGGAGTTTCGACCGGCTGCGCATCAGACGCTTTCTTATATCTGGAAAACATGGCGGCTCTTCCCTTAGGGTTGTATTATGCGGCCTCGGCGTCGTTGCTGCCGAGGCTGTGGAGCGACTTTGCAAGCTTGGCAATTTCGCGACGCAGCGGGTTTTTAGCGGCCGAACTGGCCAATGGCAGGCCATGATCGCCGCTTTGCATCACCGGCTTGCCCCCATCGGGCAATTGCAGGTCGATTGAAATTCCGAGACTTTCGCCCATACGTTTTATGCGCCCCTTGCCGTTTAGATCGGTGAACTTGGGGGCCCGATTTAGGGCGAAGCGCAATTTGTTGAACGGCAGCTCTTCGGCCTGCAAGGCGCGTTTCAAACGCAATGCGTTCTGAGCCGAGCGCATGTCCAGCTCGATCATGGCGAAATAAACATGAGCGGCCTGAAGAACGGTTTCTGACCACAAAACCAATGTCTTGGGCATGTCCACGATCACGTAGTCAAAATGCTTACGCGCCGTATCTATCACGCGCTGGATGTCTTCGGGTGTGATCAAATCCAACGGCACCATGTCGGATGGGGCCGTCAAAACCTGCATTTTTTCTTCATAGCTTTGAAGGGCTTGCGAGAAGACCTCATCATCCATTGACGCTGTGTCGGACAGCATCTCGAACACGGTTTCACGGCGTGGCAGGTCCAAATAGGTCGAAACCGTGCCGTATTGCAGATCCAGGTCGATCAGACAGACAGAAGGTGCGTCCTTGTCCGAGATTGTGGCTAGTTCCCAGGCCAGGTTCACAGCCAGTGTCGTGGAACCAACGCCGCCCGCCAGACCTTGTACAACGAACAGAGCGCCTTCTTTTGATTCGCCACTGGTCAGAGTGGCAGCGGCTGCTTGTGCTGCAACCACAGGATCGGGCTTGTTCATTCGCTCGATCGCTTCGTTCAGTTCGCCTTCGGGAAGCGGGTAAGGGACAAATTCATCCGCGCCTTTGCGCAAAAGCTGGTGTAGCGAGGCGGGGGTCACGTCCTCGGCAATAAGCACCACTTTGATCTTCTTGTCTTTTGCCTGGGTGATGATTTCGCCCATCAACGAGAGGTTGTCTTCATCTTCACCATCAATGGCCAGGGCAACGAATTCCAGTGTTTCTGCCTCAGGTTGGCTGAAAAACGCGAGAGCTTCGGCAAAGCCAAGATCGCCCCAACGCTCACCCAGAATTGTTTCCATGTCTTCGATCAGCAGATCGAAGTTTTGGACGTCCCGGCTGATCGTGCAGGCCAGAATTCCCGAGTCGTTGTCTTGCGGCGTCGCGCTACTCATATACACAATCCTCGTAGAGAGGGCTTGGCATTTCATGCGAACGTGTACGCTCGGGTAGATTTGCTGTCGCCCCAATGCGGTCAATTTTGGCCGCAGGTCACCCTATTGTTCACAATGTCGCTTGGAAGTTGGGCGAGAATTTGGCGCAAAAGAACCAATTGTAGGGAAACGGGCGACGATGTCGCCCGTTCAGATGGGATTATCCACCGCCGCCGCCAGTTGCGTCGACTTGTTCGACTGTAGAACCGGAAGCTGCGCTTTCGACGTATTCGCGATAGATGACATCAGCATACTTGCCGTCCAGCGTTTGTGGTGCGCGATCCACAAAGCCCGAAACCTCGGTCACTGTCCGGCGATTCCGGCGATCGCGGTTCGTTGTAGCAACCAATGGGCGCGTTTTGCCGAAAGAAACCACCGCCTCTAATCGAGACCGCGAGATTCCCTGTTGGGCAAAGAAGGACACAACAGCCTGTGCCCGACGCAAGCCAAGGCTCTTGTTATAGCTGGCTGAGCCCACTGCGTCCGTGTGGCCATACACACGGAACCGTGCTTCAGGGAATTGTTTGATCCAATCCGCCTGCTGCAACAGAATACGTTGGGCCGACGCATCGAGCTGTGAACTGTTGAAGGCAAAGTTCACTTGGCTGGGGACTTCAGCGGCGAACCGGCGGCTCAGAATCTGAGCGTATGTCAGCTCACCGTTCATGACCTGCGAATTGTTCAGCGTCGCGTTGCCAAAGGTTCCCGCATCAATTTCATACCCGGCTTCGCGTGTACATGCGGTAACTGCGACCGAAAGACCTAAGGTGAGTATCAACGTTTTCATTGGTCCTAACCTCCTCATCAATCCAGAATATAGCCGTAAGAACTGCCAAAATCTTGCTTGGCGACTTCCGATGCGCCACCTGCGCCTGCGCGCTCGGTCCGAGCAACGCGACCGTTGATAAACAGATCAAACTCACTGGGGGGTTTTACTCGATCTGTCGGCAAAGCAAGCGTTTCCCCACGGGTCGGTGAGACCAAGTGCGCGGTGATGATGATAACCAACTCACTTTGTTCTCGCTGGTACTGTGCGCTGCGGAACAGGGCGCCCAGAACAGGAACGTCGCCCAACCATGGCACCTGATTGCTCAGGTCCGTGAAGTCATCCTGAATCAGGCCTGCGATCGCAAAGCTTTCACCGTCGCGCAGCTCAATGGTTGTTGAGGTCTGGCGGGTAATGAAGCTTGGGACCGAATCGCCGTTGATCGTAAAGTCCGAAGACGTATCGATACTCGATACTGCAGTGCCAAGCTCCAAGTTGATAAGATCACCGTCGACCACGCGCGGAATGAAGTCGATCTCAACACCGAACGCGCGGTATTCGATTGCGACAACACCGTCATCTGCGGGCACAGGAATCGGGACCTCACCACCGGCGAGGAACGTTGCCTGCTGACCGGACAGAGCGGATAGGTTCGGTTCGGCGAGCGTACGCGCAAGACCTTTGGTTTCGAGTGCTTCAAGCAGTAGCCTAACTTGGGTAGAACCGGCGCCAAAACCGAACAGAATTGCGCCCGTATTTGCTTGCGCGATCGGAATGTTGTTGGCCAGCGCATTGTTCAACGCACCTTGCGTGTTTAGGGTGTTGAAACCGGCTGTGACGTCGCCGCCTCCAAAGCCAAGAGATGTCGACAGGTTCTTTGCGACCGAGCGGTTCATTTCGGCAAAGCGAACCTTCAGCATGACCTGCTGCACACCGCCGACCGACATCAGGTTCGAGACCCGGTCGGGGGCATAGCGTTCGGCTAGTTCCAATGCGCGGGCTAGTTTGGCCGCTCCTGAAACCGTGCCGGACAAGACGATGCCGTCGTTCGCAGTGCGCACTTCGATTTGTTCGTTTGGCAAGATCTGCCTCAGACGCTCTTTAAATTCAGTCACGTCAGGGGACACGCGTACGCGGACATTCGCCAAAAGCATACCGGCCCCATCGAACAGTGTAAGAGTAGTTAGGCCGGGTGCTCTGCCCAAGACATAGATCGTTCGCTCTGAAAGCGACGAGATGTCGGCAATACCGGCATTCGCGATACTCAGTTCGGCAAACGGCTCTTCACTTTCAACAACGATCGCGCGGTTTACAGGTACTTCCAGCGTTTCCACTGTGCCCTTCTTCACCACGCGAAGAGTTTCTGCCCACGCGGCATCGCCGACTGGGCTAACAACGAGCGACAACCCCAGCAGGGTTGCGCTGATCCAGGAACGTATTTTCATGTGACCTGCCTCTCCGATCACGCCTCGTTTTTATGGGTCTTATGCCCTATAGGCGAAACTCTGCGCGAAAACGGAATTTATTGCAATAATCAAGGGTTTCCGGAAGTTTCCTTATGTGGGCAATTGGCAACATAGGAATCAAATGAGCCGCGCAAATTGCGCGGCTCGGCAGGTGTAACGTCCTGAATAGGCGTCAGTTTGTACAGGCGATCACACTATCGGCAACTTCGCTGTTGCCGCGACGAATGCGCGTCTTGCAAACTTGTTGCTCCACACGTTCAGGGACGGGGGCGGCTTCTTCCTCGACGACACCCAGCAACGCGCGTTGATCGATTTCAATGACTTCTGACGACACCGTTTCATCTTCAATCCCAACAAGCGCCAGGGTCAGTCTGCCCGTGTTTTGCGCTTGCGTAAGTACAGCAACCTGTTCACGTGTGACTGCAACGGTGATCGTTCGCGCGATGGTTGTTCCAGTCACGTCCGTTCCTGCGATCTGGTCAACGGCGATAAGTTCGACCCGGGGCTGGATCAGGCGGGTGATCTCGCCATCCGCTTCGGCGGTTGTCCCGCGACGCGAACCGGTCCAGTACACGTCCACAAAATCTCCGGGGCGCAAGAAACCAGAAACGCCCGAAGCCACATCAACGCGAATGGCAAAAGCGCGCATACCTTTGTCCAGCTGAGACGTCAGACCCGCCCCTTCGCCGGGCTGAGTGATTTTGACCTCCATCAGCGCTTCGTCTTTTTCCATTGTGCGAAGAACGAAACGATCTTTGCTGCCTGACTCGGGGAAAAGAACCGCAAGGTCGGTAAAGCTGCCTTCCGGGATCGCGTTTTCTGGCCATTCAACGACGCGCACGTCGTCTTCTGCCAGGCGTTCTCCGTATTTCAGGGTTCGATTTGATACAATAACACCTACGGTTGGAATCACTTCGATCGCAGCGTTTTCTGCCGCGGCGGCCTCTAACGCGGCGGCTGCTGCTTGCCGTTCGCGTGCGAGTTCCTGTTGATAAGCAGAGATATAGTTCTGCGCCATGTAGACAGCACCACCGGCCAGAGCTAGTCCGACGATCAGGACAAGTCCGAATATCGCTCGCATACATACACCTCTTTCTGTGCTAGTTGGGCAATTTGCGCCCAACAAGAAGTTCTGAAACAGCGACCTGTTTAACGGGGAATTGTGTCGAAATCTGGGGCAAAAGCGTTTTTCGATGCAAAAACTTTTCTGTTCATCTGCGACGCTCGCGCACAAATCTCTGACGTCAAAGCAATCGCGCGCCGGACAGAAAACTCGTTGCAAACTGTCACAGGCGCACGATTTTTAGTTCAAAGATATCATTCGCCGTTTACAGTTCCGGCTGAAGTGATGCCGCCAGCGTTGTCGTTGTCACCAGTGCTGACTGTCGCCGTTGACAAGGCTTGGTCCACGTTTCCACCGAAATTGTCCATTCCGGTTCTCATCACAAGTATGAGTGCAGAGCTGAGTCCGATGATCAAAGCAACCAAGACGACCCAATCAACCGTGATTGCGCCCTCTTCGCTTTTCGCAAAGCGGTTGTGAAACTGTTTCATGTGTCGTCCTTCCAAGAGCCTCTTCTACCCAAGCCATTGCCAGCCCAAGTGCAGATAATTCGATCTATACAGTTTTAGCTGACGTGGATGGCGGAAATTGGGCCAGAAAAAGGAGGTCATGCCAAATTGCCACTGCTTTCGCATTGGTCACGGAACAAAAACTCATTTTTGACGGTGACAAAAGCGCTTGTTAAAATAGCGCCTTGTAGACTTTGGGTGTATTTACCTCAAAAAGAAAAGCCGCACCAAGATCTTGGTGCGGCCTAGTAACTTAGCTGTAAGCCAAATTATTCGTCGGTACCGGTCGCAGAGCCTGCTGCGGTGATGCCGCCTGCGTTGGTGTTGTCGCCAGTCGAAACAGTAGCGGTGCTCAGCGCGGTGTCTACGTCGTCCGCCAGGCTGGTCGCGCCGCCTTCGATTTGCTGGTATGCAACGGCTGCCAGGCCGATGACTGCTGCGGTCAGAACAACCCAGTCAACTGTTACTGCGCCGTCTTCGTCTTTGCGGAAGTTCTTGATGAACTTGATCATGTTATGTCCCTCCTAAAGGATCTAAAAAAGTCTTCTAAACCTCGGCGTCTTTCAGAGCTTTCTCTCTCAGTCCGCTCCCGATCGTCTCGGTATGCATCTATGTTTGCCTGTTGTGCGTGGCAGGAATTGGGCCAAACAGGGAAAAATTCGCCCGATGCTTAACTTTTTGGTCATTTAGTTTTTAAGGTATTGAAAATAAATATAAAAAAACAAATCTGGTTGTTTGGGGTCGTCTTTTAGCGATGCAAATTTGCGGCAAATGAGGCGAAACTGCCCCAATTTGCTTGGTTTTTCTGGCTTTACGCGAAGATTCGGGGTTCAAATCAATCAAAACGAAAACATGAGGCAGGCAAATGAATCTCCGGGACGCAGTTACATGCGCCGGCGTATTGGCGTTTCTGGCATGCACACCAGACACTGTGCGCTCGGATGAGGTCGAACCGCGTGGTGTCTATAAAAGGATCAAGGCGCCTCTGCCGGGTCAGCGGCCAAAGGTTAACATTCGGATCACCTCCGAAGAACATGCAGCCCGCCCCTCGGCGCCTAGTACTGGATCTGAGCTTGCGGTCCCTGAGGTCATCAAACGCGCCAAAGTGCCGCCGGCGGAGGACGCCCCCGTAGTCGCGACCAAAGCGCCGCCGAAAGGCGCCTATAAAGCCTTTTGGGAGAAGATCTCTCCCGAACTGGCACAAGCCGGACCAGGTAGGCTGGATTCGGCGATCAACGCCCTGGCCGCTACAAGCGTCTCGACACCCCGTTTGCAGACCCTGCAGGGCATCGTGAAAAATCAGGGCCGCGATATCCTACGCTCGACCATTGGCACCAATGTTTCGCCTGCACTGGTGCTGGCGGTTATCTCGGTGGAATCGGCTGGGCGGGCCGACGCGGTCAGCTCGGCCGGGGCGCAGGGATTGATGCAGCTGATGCCCGCAACAGCCGAGCGGTTTGGCGTGCAGGACAGCTTCCAGCCCTCACAGAATATCTCGGGTGGGGTCAAATATCTGGATTGGCTGATGGGTGAGTTCGACAATGACCCGATATTGGCGCTTGCCGGGTATAATGCCGGAGAGGGGGCCGTTCGCAAACACAGCGGTGTGCCTCCCTATGCAGAGACGCGGGACTACGTGCCCAAGGTGCTTGCGGCTTTTCAGGTCGCGCGTGCGCTCTGCGCAACGCCGCCGGTCTATGCCTCGGATGGGTGCGTATTCCAGACGCTGAACTAGGGCCTGCCTATATCAGCAGGCCCTGATCTTGGTCTAGTTGACGATGTTCGCCTCGGTTGCGGCACGGATCTCGTCTTCGGTGACGCCTTCAGCGATCTCGACGATCTTCAGGCCACCCTCAACCACATCCAGAACCCCGAGGTTGGTGATGATGCGATTCACCACCTTTTTCCCGGTCAGCGGAAGGGTGCATTTCTTCAGCAGCTTGGATTTGCCGTGTTTGTTGGTGTGGTCCATCACAACGATCACGCGGCCGACACCAGCCACGAGGTCCATCGCGCCGCCCATGCCTTTGACCAGAACGCCGGGAATCATCCAGTTGGCCAGGTCGCCTTCTTCATCCACTTCCATCGCGCCCAGTACCGCCGCAGCGATCTTGCCGCCCCGGATCATCGCGAACGAGGTCGCGCTGTCGAAATATGCGGTGCGCGACAGCTCAGTGATGGTTTGCTTACCCGCGTTGATCAGGTCGGGGTCTTCTTCGCCTTCGAACGGGAAGGGGCCCATACCCAGCATACCATTCTCGGATTGCAGGGTGATGTCCTTGTCGCCCACATAGTTTGCCACCAGCGTCGGAATACCGATGCCGAGGTTCACATACATGCCGTCTTCAAGCTCTTGCGCCGCACGGGCGGCCATCTGGTTCCGATCCCAAGGCATTATGCTTCCTCCTTCTTACGGGTGGTGCGCTGTTCAATGCGCTTTTCGTGATCGCCCTGAATGATCCGATGCACATAGATGCCCGGCAGGTGGATCGCATCCGGGTCCATTGAGCCTCGGGGGACAATCTCTTCGACTTCGGCGATGCAGATTTTGCCACAAGTCGCCGCAGGCACGTTGAAGTTCCGGGCGGTCTTGCGGAAGATCAGGTTGCCGGTGTCATCGGCCTTCCATGCTTTGACAATGGCCAGATCGGCAAAGATGCCTTCTTCCAGAATGTAGGTCTCGCCGTTGAAGTCTTTGTGTTCCTTACCCTCGGCGATCACAGTGCCCACGCCGGTTTTGGTATAGAAGCCGGGGATGCCTGCGCCACCTGCGCGCATCCGTTCGGCCAGAGTGCCCTGCGGATTGAATTCCAGCTCAAGCTCTCCGGCCAGGTACTGACGCATGAATTCCGCGTTTTCGCCGACGTATGAGCTGATCATTTTCTTGACCTGCTTGGTTTGCAGCAGGATGCCGATGCCGAAATCGTCGACACCCGCATTGTTTGAAGCAAAGGTCAGGTCCTGAGCGCCCGAGTCCTTGATCGCCTCAAGCAGCAGTTCCGGGATGCCGCACAGGCCGAAACCGCCCGCCGCGATCATCATGCCATCCGACAGCACTCCGTCGAGCGCGTCAGAGGCATTGGCATAGATTTTCTTCATGGAAAACTCCCCCAATGACATGGTGATGGGCAGGTTGTGCCGCCGCGTCAGGGGGAAGTCAACGAATCCAAGGGGCTGGTGGTATTTCTACCTACCCAACCCTAGCTTGCCGTTTTCTTCGTTGTTTTCTTGGCGGCGGCCTTCTTCTTCGGGGCAGCCTTTTTCTTCGTGCCTTTCTTTGCGGCGCGTTCATTGACCAGTTCGATGGCCATTTCCTGCGTCACATCTTCGGGCTTGATGTCTTTGGGAATAGTGGCGTTGACCTTTTCCCACTTCACATAAGGCCCATAGCGCCCATCAAGAACCTGCATGGCGCCACCATCAGGATGTTCGCCCAGCTCTTTGAGGGGGGCGGCCGCCGCGCGCCGACCACGTCCCGGATTGGCGCGTTTTTCTGCCAGCATCTCGACGGCGCGGTTCATGCCGATCTCGAACACGTCATTGGGGTCTTTGACATTGACGTAGACCGGTTTCGCCTCTTCCGGCAGTTGGTGCATGATATACGGCCCGAACCGCCCGAAGTTCGAGCTGATCATACCGCCTTCGGGGTGTTCACCGATTTGGCGGGGCAGGGACAGCAGGGTCAGGGCCTTCTCAAGGTCCATGTCATCCTTGCTCCACCCACGGGGCAGAGAGGCGCGCGGGGGTTTCTTGTTCTCGGGCGTCGGCTCTCCGCGCTGGACATAGGGACCGAACCGGCCGGATTTCAGCCAGATCTCGTCGCCTGCATCCTCACCCAGAAGACGCTCATCCCCTTCGGCCCCTTCGCCCGCGATGGGGCGCGTATAGGTGCATTCCGGATAGTTGCCGCAGCCCACGAATCCGCCGGTCCGAGAGGTTTTCAGATGTAGTTGCCCCGTCCCACATTTCGGGCAAATGCGCGGGTCCGACCCGTCCTCACGAGGCGGATACAATTGCGGAGCCAGCGCCTCGTCGAGCTTATCCAGCACTTCCGAGATGCGCAGCTCAGACGTTTCGCCAATCGCGGCCGAGAAATCGCGCCAGAATTTGCCAAGCAGATCCTTGTAGTCGCGATCGCCGGCGCTGACGTCGTCCAGCTCTTCTTCCAGATTCGCGGTGAACTCATAGCCCACGTATTGGCGGAAGAAGTTCAGCAGAAAGATCGTAACGATCCGGCCCTTTTCCTCGGGGATCAGGCGGTTCTTGTCCTTACGCACATATTCGCGGTCCTGAATCGTGGTCACGATTGAGGCATAAGTGGAAGGACGGCCGATCCCCAGTTCCTCCATCCGCTTGACGAGTGTGGCCTCAGTATAGCGCGGAGGCGGTTGGGTGTGGTGCTGCAACGCCAGAACGGCTTCGTTTTCGGACAGAATTGCTTCTTTCGCGGTTTTTGCGCCTTCTGTGACCTGAGCCTCACCTGTCGACTTTTCGAATTGGCCAATCAGAGAGTCCTTGGCAAACCGCGCGGGATCGCCCTGCATGATCTGAGGCAGGCGCTTTTCGTCGTCATCTGCCACATCGTCGCGGCCCTCTTCGTAGACACGCATAAAGCCGTCAAACAGCACCACCTGACCGGTCGCGCGCAGGCCGACCTGAGCATCGTCGCTACCGATTTCAACGGTTGTGCGTTCCAGGCGCGCAGCAGCCATCTGGCAAGCAATCGTGCGCTTCCAGATCAGATCGTAGAGCTTGCGCTGATCTTCATCGGCCACCTTCAGCTCTTTTGCATCGCGCGTCATGTCCGTCGGGCGGATACACTCGTGCGCTTCCTGCGCGTTCTTGGCCTTGTTCTTGTAGATACGCGGGTTGTCCGGCACATATTCGGCGCCAAAACGGTCCGAGATCGCATCGCGCGTGGCGGCGACCGCTTCGGGGGCCATGTCGATGCCGTCAGTTCGCATATAGGTGATGTAGCCTGCCTCATAGAGACGTTGCGCCACTTGCATCGCGTGCCGCGCACCCATACCGAACTTGCGGCTGGCCTCCTGTTGCAGGGTTGAGGTCATGAAGGGCGCGCTGGGGTTGCGTGCCGCAGGTTTCGCCTCGACCGAGGTGACACTCAGCGCGCGGCTGGTGATGGCCTGAACAGCCAGCTCCGCCTGTGTCGCGTCTTTCAGATCGTGCTTGTCCAGCTTTTTGCCGGCATAGGTGACCAGGCGCGCCTCGTAGGTCTGGCCGCGCGGTGTTTCGAACAGGGCCTTGACCGACCAGTATTCAACCGGCTTGAAAGCTTCGATCTCCATCTCGCGTTCGACGATCAGCCGCAGGCAGACAGATTGCACCCGGCCAGCCGATTTCGCGCCGGGTAATTTACGCCACAGAACCGGCGAAAGGTTGAAGCCCACCAGATAGTCCAGCGCGCGACGGGCCAAATAGGCCTCGACCAGAGGCATGTCGACCTCGCGCGGGTTTTGCATCGCCTGGGTGACGGCCTCTTTGGTGATCGCGTTGAAGGTCACGCGGCTGACTGGGGTATCTTTCTTGATCGAGCGCCGCTTGGTCAGCGCTTCCTGCAAGTGCCAACTGATCGCTTCCCCCTCGCGATCGGGGTCGGTTGCGAGGATCAGGGCGTTGTCTTCTTTCAGCGCATCGGCAATCGCCTTGACGTGTTTTTTACTGTCGTTGCCGACCTCCCACTTCATCTCAAATTCGTGGTCGGTATCGACCGATCCGTCCTTGGGCGGCAGGTCCCGCACATGGCCATAGGAGGCCAGAACCGTGTAGTCGGGGCCGAGATATTTATTGATTGTTTTTGCTTTGGCCGGAGATTCTACAACAACTACGGGCATTTAAAGGGAAACCTCGCTCGACGAATAGGGCGCCTGTTATGGTCGTGCAAAATGTGTGGGGCAAGGCCGGAATGTCAATGCGTTCCTTTTGCAGCGTGGAAAACTCCAATATTTCAGCGTCCTATAGGCCTTTGGGGCAGCCGAAGCCTTACAGGGGTGTCACGTGGCGGCACGCCCATTTCAGCTTGCTAGCGATAAAAGCCCACCGGGTTGGCGCTGGATTCGGCCCTCAAGTTCCAGATCTACCAAAGCCGGACCAAGATCACCGGCCGAAGCAGCGATATCGCGCAGCAGTTGGTCTTCGGCGATGGGCGATGGGCCGAGTCGTTCTAGGATTTGATCGTGCAGCGCCACAGCGGGTGTGGGTGTTGGCGGAGCAGGGGGCTCACTGCGCGTTTGGGAGAGGTCTTCTTCCTTGGGCAGGGCTTCGATCACATCTTCCGCAGATCGGATCAAGGTCGCGCCGTCCCGAATCAACGAATTGCATCCGGAGGCCCTTGCATCGAAGGGATGGCCGGGAACGGCCAGAACCTCGCGCCCTTGGTCCAGCGCGTCTCGTGCGGTGATCAGGCTGCCTGATTTAGCTGCAGCCTCAACTACCACGACCGCCTGTGCCAGCCCCGATACAATCCGGTTGCGGCGCGGAAAGTGGCGGGCTTGTGGTGTCAGCCCCATAGGTTGCTCTGAGAGGCGCAGGCCTGTTTCGCCGATCATATGCGCCAGGTCCGTGTTCTCGGCCGGGTAGATGACATCAACCCCTCCGGCCATCACGGCGATGGTGCCGGTGTCAAGCGACGCCAGATGGGCCGAAGTGTCGATCCCCCGGGCAAGACCAGAGACAATAGCATGGCCGAGATCCCCGAGTTCTTTCGCCAGACCACGAGCCATACGCGCGCCGAGCGAGGAACAATTGCGCGCGCCCACCATTGCGATTGCGGGTTTCTGCAGCATGGAAAGATCGCCAACGGCCCAAAGAAGCGGCGGCGCGTCAGATACATCCTGCAAAGCTTTTGGAAAATCGGCGGACCCAAGGCACACAAGCCGCGCTTTGGCGGCTTGTGCGGCCTTGAGTTCAGCCTCAATCACGCCGGGGGGGCAGATTTCATACCCGTTTATTCCGGCAACGCGTGCCATTTCAGGCAGCGCGGCCAGCGCGTTCTGCGCTGAGCCATGTTCGCTTAGCAGCCGACGAAACGTCGCCGGACCAACCTTGCGTGAGCGCAACAGGCGGAGCCACGAAAACCGATCCTCTTCCGTGGTGGGTGGGAGTGGGGGGTGATTGGAAGAATGCTGCTCTTCGGTCATCCGATGCTCCGCCTAATTGCAGAACTGGTTTACGTGTGTCGGGGTTAACAGCCTGTAAATCGTTGAAAATTAGATGCAATTTTTTGGGCGTGTTCTCCAGGGAATGCTGTTAAGCAATTGTATTGTAAGTATAAAACTTCTGCCAAGGTGAATGAGGCGCAATTCCAATTGACTTCAGCCACTCTAGCGAAAAGGCGCAGTGTTAACCCTGCGCCTTTCCTACTTCAGGTGATTCCGACTCAGGCGGCGGAACCTCCAACGGTCAGTCCGTCCATCAGAACCGTTGGCTGGCCGACGCCTACGGGCACCCATTGACCATCTTTGCCGCAGGTTCCCATTCCCGGATCCAGCGCCATATCGTTTCCCAACCCACGGATGCGGTTCAGCGCAGAGGGTCCGTCCCCGATTAGTGTCGCGCCTTTGACCGGAGCGCCGATCTTGCCGTTTTCGACCCGGTAGGCCTCGGTACAGGAAAAGACGAATTTACCGTTGGTGATGTCGACCTGACCGCCACCGAAACCCACGGCCCAGATCCCGTCCTTGATATCAGCGACCAGAGCAGCCGGGTCGGCATCGCCACCCAGCATCACCGTATTGGTCATGCGCGGCATCGGTTTGTGCGCGTAGCTTTGCCTTCGTCCATTGCCGGTAGGGGCGACGCCCATCAGGCGCGCGTTCTGTCGGTCTTGCATGTACCCAGTCAGGATACCGTCCTCGATCAATACTGTGCGAGAGCTTGGCGTTCCCTCGTCATCCACAGTGATAGAGCCACGCCGATCAGCAATCGTGCCGTCATCCACCACTGTCACTCCTTTGGAGGCAATCTGCTGCCCCATCAGACCCGCAAATGCCGAGCTGCCCTTGCGGTTGAAATCTCCTTCCAGCCCGTGCCCAATGGCTTCGTGCAGCAGGATACCGGGCCAGCCGGGGCCTAGGGCGACCTCCATCACTCCGGCTGGGGCAGGGACGGCTTCGAGGTTGATCAGTGCGATCCGCAGGGCTTCACGCGCTTTGTTCTGCCAGTCAGCGGGGTCGATCAGTCCGCTCAGGCCGACGCGACCTCCTCCACCAGCCGAGCCGCTTTCACGTCGGCCATTCTGCTCGACGATGACCGAGACATTCACTCGAGTCATCGGGCGCACGTCGCGCACCAGCACGCCATCGGGGCGCAGAATCTCGACCTCTTGCACCGCGGCGGCGATAGTGGCGCTGACTTGCACAACGCGGGGGTCAAGATCGCGGGCGAAGGCGTCGATCTCTCGCAGGGTATCAACTTTGACCGGGAAGCTGGCGGTTTCGATGGGATCTTCATCGGTATAAAGGCGTTTATTGGTCGCCATAGGGGCCTCGGCCAGGGTGCCCCCTCCGTCACCAACGGCCAGCCGAGCCGTCTCGGACGCGCGCTTCAATGCGGGAATCGAAACGTCTGTCGAATGTGCATAGCCTGCGACCTCACCCTGTACGGCCCGCAGCCCGAATCCCTCAGACGCATCGTAGGAGGCGGTCTTCAACCGGCCATCGTCAAAGACCAAAGACTCGGATTTCCGTCGTTCGACAAACAGTTCTCCGTCCTCGGCCCCGGCGGTCGCTGATTGTAAAATGGACAGCGCTTCATCATGTGGAAGAGCGCTTTCAAAAGGGCGAAACGGGGCCTGAGTCATGGGTTGTGACCTTTCCGGTTTGATCCAGATCAAAAATAGCGTCTGTTTGACGCAAGCATTTTGCTTTATCTACCCGCAGGAATATGGTTTTTAACGCGGCCAAAGACAACGGGTGTGGTTTCACCGATTCATACCTTTTCGCCAGAGACGCAAAGATCAAACGATCAGGACAAGACATGAAGAATGCTTTGATGCTTTCCGGGCTTGCTACGGCCCTCTCCAGCCTTCCCGCCATGGCTCAGGAGCTTGAGATAATTGGCAAGCCGGTTGACGGTGGAATGGGCTTTCAACCCGCAGCGACCAGCCTTGCAGACGGGATTCACAGGCTGGACGCGATGATTCTGGTGATCATCACCGTGATCTGCCTGTTTGTTGCTGCGCTGCTGGTTTACTGCATTGTTCGCTACAATCAGCGCGCCAACCCGACACCCGCGCGGTTCTCGCACTACACCCCGGTTGAAATCGCGTGGACTTTGGGTCCGATCCTGATTCTGGTGTTCATCGGCGCTTTCTCTTTGCCGGTTCTGTTCAAGCAGCAGGAAATCCCCGAAGGTGACGTGGTTATCAAAGTGGTCGGCAACCAGTGGTACTGGACCTACGAATATGTTGATCACGATTTCGCATTCGACAGCTACCTGCTTGGCCACCCCGCCACGCTGGATGAAGGCGCACGCCCTGCAGACGCGGATGTGACCCCCTTCGTTCTGGATGACGCCATGCGCGCCAAACTGGCTGATGCGGGCTATAGCGACGACGAATGGCTGCTGGCCACTGATACCGCTGTTGTGGTTCCGGTCGGCAAGGTCATCGTGATGCAGGTCACCGCATCTGACGTGATCCACTCGTGGACGATCCCGTCCTTCGGCGTGAAGCAGGACGGCGTTCCCGGTCGTCTGGCCGAGTTGTGGTTTGAAGCTGACAAAGAGGGCGTCTATTTCGGCCAGTGTTCCGAGCTTTGCGGCAAGGACCACGCGTACATGCCGATCACCGTCAAAGTGGTCAGCGAAGAGGCCTACGAACAGTGGCTGAATGGCGCGATCGAAGAATATGCGGGCACGCCGCAGAACTTTCAGGTGGCCTCGAACTGAGCGTAGACTGGGCGTTCGCGCCTTAGAATACTCGTTGGCTGCGCGCTAGAGCGCGCAGCTTTCGCCCCAAAAGGACCCAAGATGACCGACGCAAGCATCAATGCCAGCACATCGACCGCCAAGGCATACGCGGATGAGGCCAGCTTTGGCGATTATTTCGCCCTGCTGAAGCCGCGTGTGATGTCTCTGGTCGTGTTTACGGCTCTGGTCGGCTTGCTGGCGGCTCCGGCGTCGGTGCATCCGTTCGTGGGTTTCTGCGCCATCCTGTTTATCGCCATCGGTGGCGGCGCGTCTGGTGCACTGAACATGTGGTGGGATGCGGATATCGACCGGGTTATGAAGCGGACCAAAGGCCGTCCGATTCCCGCCGGTAAAGTACAGGAAGGCGAGGCGCTTTCCCTGGGCCTGGCTCTGTCGGGCCTGTCGGTGATCATGCTGGGCCTTGCGACCAACTGGTTTGCAGGGGCGTTTCTTGGCTTCACCATTTTCTTCTACGTTGTGGTCTACACGATGTGGCTGAAACGCTCGACGCCGCAGAACATCGTGATCGGCGGCGCGGCAGGTGCGTTCCCTCCGGTGATCGGCTGGGTTGCCGCAACCGGGTCAATGACGCTTGAGCCTTGGTTGATGTTTGCCCTGACCTTCATGTGGACGCCGCCACATTTCTGGGCATTGGCGCTGTTCATGCGCTCGGACTACGACGATGCGGGCGTGCCCATGCTGACCGTGACCCATGGCCGTCGCGCGACCCGTAAGCATATTCTCGTTTACACCGGCCTTCTGGCTGTTCTGGCCGTTGGCACCGCGTTCTCAGACATCGGTGGACCAGTCTATCTGGTAGTGGCCTTGGTGCTGAACGCCCTGTTCCTGCGCGGCGCTTGGCAGATCTCGCGCCGTACCGAAGACGACGCGGAAGCAGACAATTTCAAGGCCGAGCGGAGCTTTTTCAAGCTGTCCCTGCTGTACCTGTTCCTGCATTTCGGCGCGATTCTGGTTGAGGCGCTGCTGAAACCCTACGGTTTGGGAGGGTGGTCATGAGCCTGCGAAAAAGCCACGAAATTCATGAACGCCGTTTCAGCCGAAATCTGGGTGTTGGCCTGACACTTGCGGCCTTCATCGTGATCATCTTCGGCCTCACAATCGTCAAGGTCTCGGGCACCAGCCTGGGACAACCCGTGCAGGAGGTGCAAAACTGATGGCTCTGTCCGGTCCTCAGAAAACTGTTGTGCAAACCGTGGGTGTGGTTGTCCTGATGGGCAGCCTCGCTTGGGCGGCTGTGCCGTTCTATGACTGGTTCTGCCGTGTCACAGGGTTCGGAGGCACGACCGGCGTTGCCGAAGCCGCGCCTGATGATATCCTCGACCGCAAAGTGACGGTCCGTTTCGACGCATCCAAAGCCAAGGACATGGCGTGGGAGTTCAAGCCCGTCGAGCGTGAGATGGAGGTGCGCATCGGTGAAACCGGGCTGGCCTTTTATGAGGCCTACAACCCGACCGATCGCCCGATTGCGGGACAGGCGTCTTACAACGTCGCGCCGTATTCGGCAGGTGGCTATTTCCAGAAAATCGCCTGCTTCTGCTTTGAAGAGCAGGTTTTGCAACCCGGTGAGCGGGTAGAGATGCCGGTCAGCTTCTTTGTTGATCCGGAAATGGTCGAAGACCTCGAAGCGAAATATGTGCATACGATTACTCTGTCGTATACATTCTACGAAATTGACCTGCCCGAGGGCTATGCCGCCCTTGAAACGCAGGAAGACACAAACACGAACTAACGCCTTTAGGTGAGGGACGCTGATGGCACACGCAAAAAACCATGATTATCACATTTTGGCCCCGTCGATCTGGCCGCTGATCGGCGCTGTCGGTGGCTTTGTGATGCTGTTCGGAGCCGTCCTTTGGATGCACGGTGTGACGCCGTGGCTGTTCTGGGCCGGTCTCGTTGCCGTGCTGTACACCATGTTCGCCTGGTGGTCCGAAGTTGTGGTGGAAAGCCGTCAGGGCGACCACACGCCGGTTGTGCGCATCGGTCTGCGCTATGGCTTCATCCTGTTCGTGATGTCCGAGGTAATGTTCTTCTTTGCCTGGTTCTGGTCGTTCTTCAAACATCGGATGTACCCGATGTACGACTATGCGGGCACCGAATACATTCAGCCGGATATCCACGCGGTTGATCCGTTCCACCTGCCGCTTATCAACACCCTGGTCCTGCTGCTGTCGGGCTGTGCGATCACCTGGGCGCACCACGCTCTGGTTCACGACAACGATCGCAAGGCGCTGATCAACGGTCTGGCCATCGGTATCGTGCTGGGTATCCTGTTTACTGCACTTCAGGCGTATGAATACTATGAATTGCTGGCCCATGAGGACTGGCAGTTCGGCGGTGACCAGTTCTACTCGAACTTCTTCATGGCAACTGGCTTCCACGGCTTCCACGTCGTCATCGGCACGATCTTCCTGACTGTGTGTTTGATCCGCGCGATGAAAGGGGACTTCACCCCCGAGAAGCACGTCGGTTTTGAGGCCGCAGCCTGGTACTGGCACTTCGTTGACGTGGTCTGGCTGTTCCTGTTCTTCGCAGTCTACATCTGGGGACAGGCGCCGCTGTTCTAAGCGGCTCTGGTATTGAACTGCAAAAGCCGCTCTTCGGGGCGGCTTTTCCGCATTTTCGAGGGCAAGATTGCGCCCCATACAATTGCGTGGTTGCATTCTCGTGCCTGCCCCCCTTAACAAGACGCCGGTTCCTGCAACGAGCGATAGTCCTTCCATGCGCCGCACTCTGTTTCTGCTGATCTTCAGTCTCGCCGGTTTGGGCGTCTTGCTGTGGCTTGGTACTTGGCAGGTCCAGCGTCTGGCTTGGAAACAAGAGATCCTGTCCGAGATCGACAGCCGCATCGCCGCCGAACCAGTTCCGCTGCCGCAACAGGTGTCAGAGGATGAAGACAAATATCTGCCTGTGACGATCTCCGGTGATATGGAGCCTGGCGAGATCCACGTTCTGGTCTCAGTCAAGCAGGTCGGTGCCGGGTATCGCATCATCCAGTCATTCAGTACCCAGGATCGCACCATTCTGGTTGACCGCGGTTTTGTGCCCACCACGGCCAAGCAGACTGATCGTTTGACCGGCCCGATGGAGGTGACAGGCAACCTGCATTGGCCCGATGAGATCGACAGCTACACGCCCGAGGCCGATATCGACAGCAACATCTGGTTCGCCCGCGACGTGCCCAATCTGGCCGCCGCTCTGGGGGCCGAGCCGATCCTGCTGATCGCCCGGACTCAGACCGATCCGGGCGTGACCCCACTACCTGTCGACACGGCCGGGATTCCCAATGATCACCTGCAATATGCAATCACATGGTTTGGATTGGCCCTCGTCTGGGCCGCGATGACCGGATACTTCCTGTGGCGCAATCGCGCCCCTTCTGAGAGTGACCCGCAATGAAATACATCTCGACCCGTGGCCAAGCGCCTGAACTGAGCTTTGAAGAGGCGATGCTGACTGGACTGGCCCGTGACGGTGGCTTGTACCTACCCGCCGAAATCCCAACGCTCAGCCATGATGAGATCGCCGCCATGGCCGGGCTTTCCTACGAGGAGATCGCGTTCCTCGTGATGTGGCCCTATGTCAGCGGTTCCTTCGCAGAGGATGAGTTCAAACAGATCATCGCCCGCGCCTATGAAGGCTTCGGCCACGACGCCCGCGCGCCTTTGAAGCAATTGAACGAAAACCACTTCCTGTTGGAACTGTTCCACGGGCCCACTCTGGCCTTCAAGGACTTCGCCATGCAGTTGATCGGCCAGCTATTCCAGGTGGCCCTGAAACGCCGCAATGACCGCGTGACCATCGTTGGCGCGACCAGTGGCGATACCGGCTCGGCCGCGATTGAGGCGTTTCGGGGACTGGATGCGGTGGATGTGTTCATCCTCTATCCGCACGGACGGGTGTCTGAGGTGCAGCGCCGCCAGATGACGACGCCAGCGGATAGCAATGTCCATGCGCTCGCCGTGGATGGCGATTTTGACGACTGTCAGGCCGCGCTGAAGGACATGTTCAACGATTTCGATTTCCGAGATGAGGTCAAACTGGCCGGAGTGAACTCGATCAACTTTGCCCGCGTTCTGGCGCAGATCGTGTACTACTTCTCGGCTGCTGTCAGCGTTGGCGCGCCGCATCGCAAGGTCAGCTTCACCGTGCCCACCGGCAATTTCGGGGACATCTTCGCAGGCTATCTGGCCAAACGCATGGGCTTGCCCATCGACCGGCTGGTCGTAGCGACGAACCAGAACGACATCCTGCATCGTTGCCTGTCGGGTGAGGGGTATTTCAAGGGCGAGACCATCCCCTCGATCAGCCCGTCGATGGATATTCAGGTCAGCTCAAACTTCGAACGCGCGCTGTACTATGCCTACGGCGAGGATGGCAGCGCGGTCGCTCAGTTGATGGACGAGCTGAAATCCGGCGGCTTCAACGTCAGCCAAGGCGCGATAGAGGCCCTGCGCGAGAGTTTTGATTCGAGCCGCGTGTCCGAGGATGAGACGCTTGAGACGATCAAACACACTCTGGCCCATAGTGCCGAGCTGGTCTGCCCGCATTCGGCCATCGGCATCAAAGTGGCTGAGGACCACCGCGCAGCGGATGTGCCGATGATCACTCTGGCCACCGCGCACCCGGCGAAATTCCCGGCTGCGGTCGAGAAGGCGAGCGGGGAACATCCGCCTCTTCCATCCCGCATGTCTGATCTGTATGAACGTCCGGAACGGGTGACGCGGATTGCCAATGATCTGGGTGCCCTCGAGGATCATATCAGAAGGCATATAGCTGAGTGACAGTCAGACAAGACCAGCTGAAGAACGGCTTTCGTATCGTCAGTGAACATATGCCGGGGCTGCAATCGGCGGCCATCGGCATCTGGGTGACCGCCGGTGGTCGGCATGAGCGGATCGAACAGAACGGAATCGCGCATTTCCTTGAGCATATGGCGTTCAAGGGAACCGAGCGGCGTTCTTCGCTTCAAATCGCTGAGGCGATCGAGGATGTAGGTGGGTACATCAACGCTTATACCTCGCGCGAGGTGACGGCCTACTACGCCCGCGTTCTGAAAGATGACGTGGCGCTGGCGATGGACGTGATCGGTGACATCGTTCTGAACCCGGTTTTTGATCCGCGTGAGATCGAGGTCGAACGTGGGGTGATCCTGCAGGAAATCGGTCAGGCCTATGACACGCCCGACGATGTGATTTTTGACTGGTTGCAGGAGCAAAGCTATCACGACCAGCCAATGGGTCGCACCATTCTCGGTCCGTCTGAACGGGTGAGTTCCTTCTCGCGAGAGGATCTTTCCGGCTTCGTGGCCGAGCATTATGGCCCTGAGCAAATGATCCTGTCTGCGGCGGGTGCTGTGGATCACGATGCGCTGATGAAAATGGCCGAAGAGATGTTTGGCCACTTGCAACCGCGCAAGGGCCTGATCCCGGAAGCTGCCCGCTTCACTGGCGGTGAGGCGCGGCAAGAAAAAGATCTGGAGCAGGCGCATTTTGCGCTAGCCCTTGAAAGCCCCGGCTATCGCGATGATGGGATCTATACCGCTCAGATCTATTCGACGGCTTTGGGCGGCGGCATGTCTTCGCGCCTGTTCCAGGAAGTGCGCGAGTCGCGCGGGCTCTGCTACACGATCTTTGCGCAGACCGGGGCCTATGCGGATACTGGGACGACTACGCTTTACGCGGGCACGTCTGCCGATCAGGTCGCAGAGCTGGCAACCATCACGATAGACGAAATGAAGCGCGCTGCTGAAGACATGAGCGAAGAAGAGGTCGCTCGTGCCCGTGCGCAGATGAAAGCCGGGATGCTGATGGGTCTGGAAAGCCCCTCGAACCGGGCCGAGCGTCTGGCGCGTCTGGTGCAGATCTGGGGGCGGGTGCCTTCGTTGGAAGATACCGTCGCCAAGATTGATGCGGTCAGCACTGAGGATGTCCGGGCCTTCGCCGAACGCATGGCCGTTAAGGCCCCGGCGGCCTTGGCGCTCTATGGTCCGGTCTCGGGCGCGCCAACACTGGCAGATTTGCAGGAGAGGCGTGCAGCGTGATGCTGTTGGGCAGGCGCAAGCTGAAACTTGAAACCGCGCGGCTAAGGCTGCGCCCGCCTGTGCATTCCGACTTCAACGAATGGGCCGCTCTGCGTCGCGCCTCAGAGGAGTACCTTACCCCCTGGGAGCCGATCTGGGCGAGGGACCATTTAAGCCGCAAGTCTTTCACCAACCGGGTCTATTGGGCGCAGCGCTCGGTCGCCAGCGGAACCGCGATACCGCTGTTTCTGTTCCGCCGTTCGGATGACGTGCTGGTGGGGGCGATCACGCTGGACAACATCCGCCGCGGTCCTGCGCAGGCTGGAACGCTGGGCTATTGGACCGGGCAGAGCTTTGCGCGCAACGGCTATATGCGCGAGGCTATCGGCGCAGTCGTTCATCACGCCTTCACCCGTCTGGACCTCAGCCGGATTGAGGCGGCCTGCTTGCCTGAAAACAAACCCTCACGCGGGTTGTTGGAAAGCTCGGGTTTTAAATACGAGGGCGTGGCACAGTCCTATCTGCAGATCAACGGACGGTGGCGGACGCATGTTCTTTACGCCAGCTTGCGGTCGGACCGGCGGGGCAGGACGGACGCAGGTTAGGGGGCTCTGCCCCCGTCGCGGCAAGCCGCGCCTCCCCCGGGATATTTTTGGCCAGATGAACAAGGGGCATGACTCAGCGGTGGGATGCGCTACACTCCTCCTATGCGCTGGATTGTGGCTGTATTGATATTTCTCTCGGGTGCGGCTGCGGCGCAGGAGCGGCGGCCAAGCCATTGTATTGCCCTCGCCGACGCAGCACCTGGGATTGAATATCTGCACAAGGCCGCGTGGCAGGATCCGGTGCCGGAGTTTTCGGTGCGGATCAGCTATGTCGCGCATGCCTCCTTTCTGATCCAGACTGCGGGTGGGTTGAACGCGGTCACGGATTTCACCGGGTTCATCGGCAGCGCTGATCTGATCCCTGATGTCGTGACGATGAATCACGCACACAGCACCCATTGGACGGCGCATCCGGACCCGGCCATTCCCCATGTGCTGCCGGGGTGGGGTGAGTTTGGGCAGGGGATCGACCATCATCTGGATCTGGGCGAGATGCTTGTTCGCAATGTCTCGACCGATATCCGGTCGTCCTTTGGTGGGGTCGAGGAGAAGGGGAACTCGATTTTCGTGTTCGAGGTCGAAGGGTTGTGCATCGGTCACTTGGGGCATTTGCATCACGTGCCTTCGGATGAACAGTTTGCTGCTTTGGGGCGTCTGGATGTTGTGATGGCGGCCGTGGATGGCGGGACGACCATGCCTCTGCCCGAGATGATCTCGGTCCTCAAGCGGCTGAAAAGCTCGGTGATTATTCCCATGCATTGGTTTTCAGGGTTCTCGCTGGATCGCTTTCTCGTCGATATTCGCAATGACTTCCCGGTTGTACGCGAAGGTGTGTCAGAGCTGACCGTCTCGCTGCGCAGTTTGCCGGACCGGCCCACAGTTGTCGTGCTAGAGCCGCAATATCTGATCGATCTGGAATAGGGCTTGCCGGTCGCGCGCATGTTGGGCAAGGAAGGCGAATGGATTTGAACCCCGCAGATGCCAAGCTTGCTGACGCCATTCGCGCTGAATTGGGCGATGATGTGTTGCGTCCGGTTTCTGAACGTTACCTGGAAGAGCCGCGCAACAGGTTTGCGGGCGAAATTGGGTTGTTGGCCCTGCCGCGCAACGTGCAGGACGTGGCGGCGCTGGTACGGCTTGCCTCGGGTGCGCGCGTGCCGGTTGTGCCCTATGGCGGCGGCACGGGCTTGGTAGGTGGGCAGGTCATGACCTCTGGTCCGGCACCTTTGTTGATCTCACTGGAGCGTATGACCGCCATTCGCGCGGTTTATCCAACTGAAAACGTAATGATTGCCGAGGCTGGGGCCGTTCTTGAGGACGTGCAGGCCGCAGCAGAGGCGGCGGACAGGCTGTTTCCCCTGTCTCTGGCCGCGCAGGGATCGTGTCGGATCGGGGGCAACCTCGCGACCAACGCCGGGGGCGTCAACGTGCTGCGATATGGTAATGCACGTGATCTGTGTCTGGGGCTAGAGGCGGTGTTGCCCTGCGGTGAAATCTGGCATGGGCTGAGCCGGTTGAGAAAAGACAACACGGGCTATGATCTACGCAATCTGTTGATCGGGTCCGAGGGGACGCTGGGGATCATAACCGCCGCCTCCCTTAAGCTGTTTCCACGTCCGGCTGAGGTAGGGACAGCGATGTTTCAAGTGGCCTCGCCCGAGGCCGCGATCGACCTGCTGGCCCTTGCGCGCGATTTGGTGGGCGAGACGGTCAGTTCGTTTGAACTGATCCACCGGCAAGGGTTGGATTTCCTGACCGAGGTGCTGCCCGATGTGCGCCAGCCATTCGATACGCCGCCCGAATGGAGCGTGCTTATCGAGCTTGGATTGGCGGCCGGGCAGACCGCGTCTGAGCGTTTGGAGGCGATTTTCGCTGCTGCGGAGCCTCGGGGTCTTGTCCAAGATGGCGTGATTGCCCAGAGCGAGGCGCAGCGCCGCGCGCTTTGGGCCGCGCGTGAGCGTATCCCTGAGGCTAACCGCCTGATCGGGTCCGTCTCGAGCCATGATATATCGGTCCCGATCTCGACCATCCCCGTGTTCATTCGGCAAGGGGCCGAGGTGATCGGCGCCCTGGGTCCGTTCCGTATCAACTGTTTCGGGCATTTGGGCGATGGCAACCTTCACTACAACGTCTTCCCGCCAAAGGGTCAGAGCCGCGATGCCTTTGATGGCCACCGCAAAGCGGTGAAGAGCGCGGTTCATGATCTGGTTCACGCGTTTGACGGCTCGGTCAGCGCGGAACACGGGGTAGGGCGGTTGAAGGTCGAGGACCTAGAGCGCTATGGCGATCCCGTCAAACTTCAGGCGATGCGAGGGATCAAGGCTGCGTTGGACCCAAAAGGGATCATGAATCCCGGAGCGATCCTGAAGGCGTAGACACGGCCCGGACGATGGACGACCCGGACCGTGTCTGCTTGCTTTACGACTTGCTTTACGATGCGGGCAGAATGACCTTGTCGATCACGTGGATCACGCCGTTTGATGTCTCGATATCGGCCTGAACGACGTTGGCGTCATTCACCATCACGCCCGAATCCAGATCAATCGTGATATCGCCGCCCTGTACCGTGGCTGCGGTCATGTCGTCAGACAGATCGCCCGACATCACTTTGCCCGGCACCACATGGTAGGTCAGCACGGCGACCAACTGGTCTTTGTTTTCGGGCTTCAGCAGGTCGGCCACTGTGCCTTCAGGCAGAGCTGCGAACGCTTCATCCGTAGGGGCGAACACGGTGAAGGGACCTTCGCCTTTCAGAGTGTCTACAAGTTCGGCGGCCTGAACGGCGGCGACGAGGGTTTCAAAGCTACCGGCTGACACGGCGGTATCGACGATGTCTTTACCATGGCCGTCTGCCATTGCGGATGTGCCCAACAGAATCGTTGCGACGCTGGCGACTGCGAGTTTGCGGAACATTTTGTGGTCTCCCAAATTAGAAATGCTTCAAGCAGCATCAATCGGGATACGGCGCACAACACGTTCGGATCACGCCATCTGCGCAAAGAATTGCCTTGAACGATCGCGAAACAGCGCTAAGCCAACGCTGTTTCAAATTTCAATACAATAATATGTGAGTTTTTTCGGCTCACAGTCCTTCGAATTCACATAGGACATGAACATCCATGCCCATATCCTCAAGCACTTTGCGCCCGCCCAGTTCCGGGAGGTCCACTATAAACGCGCAAGAGATGATCTCCCCCCCCAGCCGCTCGATCAGTTTGATGCCAGCGCCAGCGGTGCCGCCGGTTGCCAAGAGGTCATCGACAACCAAGACCTTCTCGCCGGCTTGGATGGCGTCATCATGGATCTCGACGATCGCTTCGCCATATTCCAATTTGTAGTCCTGGCTGATCGTGGTGCCGGGCAGCTTACCCTTTTTGCGGATGGGAACGAATCCGACGCTCAACTGATGCGCAATGGCGCCACCCAAGATGAAGCCGCGCGCCTCAAGTCCGACGACCTTGTCGATCCGCTCGCCCGCATAGGGGTGCAGCATCTGGTCGATGGCCATGCGAAATCCGCGCGGATCGGCAAACAGGGTGGTGACATCGCGAAACATGATCCCTTCGTGGGGGAAATCGACGATGGTTCGGATGTAATCCTTGACCGAGCTGTTTCTGGACATAAGGCACCCCTTTGGCATCAGAACACGCGGGGGTGTTTGGCCTATTGGGGTCAGCCTTGCAAGGAGAGAATGCCGCCTGCGCCTATCTGCGCCGGTTCGGGACGGCCTTTGATAGCCCGTAGTACCGGTACAGCGTGGCGGGCAGCCACGACAGGTGAGGTTTGCGCCAATTGCGCTGGTCTCTCAAAAGAAATGCCTGAGCCGCATGAAGGTTCATTGCCAAAATCCTTTTTTTGTTGTTAGGTGCCCGATATCTACATCCTATATGCTATGTATATACATTGCATCGCGGAGAGAATCAAGTAGTTTGCGGGATCAAGGCGCGTGGCGAAGAAAGACGGTAAGGGTTCTACCAAGAAAAACAGTCAGTTGGTGTTGCGTCTGGACAAGGACGAACGTGATGCTTTTGTCGAATTGTGCAAAGAGCTGGACACGTCAGCTGCACGCGAAATCCGCCGCTTTATCCGCGGATTCATGAAGGAACACGCAGACGATTAGGCGGGTCGCCGCAGAACAGCCGTTGCCACTCCCATACCGATCAGAGCCAGACCTCCGAACCGTGTCATTGCGTTGATCACGCCAGCGCGGCCTATCATGAGCCGCAGTCGATCAGCCAAAAACGCATAGGCCAGCGCGTTCAGCCACGCGAGACCCACGAAGGTCGCGATCAAGATTGCGAATTGAGGACTCAAGGGCTCGGCCGGGCGCAGGAACTGCGGGACGAAAGCGATGAAAAAGGCGATAGATTTCGGGTTCAGGGCGGTAACCGCCGCTGCATGCCCGAAAACTCCACGCGCAGTGACGTCTCGCCCTGTATCGACCGGGTTCAAACCGCTCGATGGTGCGCTGCGCAATAGTTTGATGCCCAGCCAGACCAGATAGGCGGCCCCGATCCATTTTAACACGGAAAACAACGTGGCAGAGGCCAGAACCAATGCGCCCAGCCCCAATAGAGACGCTGTCATCGCGACAAGATCACCAACGGCGACACCGGTGGCCGAGGCAACCGCCACGCTGCGCCCTTTTGATAGCGCATAGCTGAGAACCAACAGCACGGTCGGTCCGGGGATCAGCAGCAACGCGGTCGATGCGGCCACAAAGGCCAGCCAGAGTTCTAAAGACATGGTTCTTCCTGTTCCTGTTCGCCTCGCAGCAAGCCCTCACACAGGGCAGGCGTCAAGCGGTTTCAGCCTCGCGCAGAAATTCTAAAGGCCGGATTAAGCCTTATACATCTCTCTTGAATCCCGCGCATCAATGCCCAGACTGGTAAGACGGATGAACGGAGGCCCCGATGGAGCAGACTCAAAACCTGACGCACGACCACACAGCGCGGCTGAGAAAAGGCGCGTTTGTCCTGATTGTGGTGATCGCGGCGCTCTATGTGTTGGCCGTGGTTTATATGTATGTGAATCAGCGCGATCTGCTGTTCAAACCATCCGGCGTGTTACCTGAACCCAGCTCGGTCGGTTTGGCGGATGTCGAGGTTCTGTCGCTGCCCATGTCGGATGGCACCGATCTGACGGTCTGGTCCGCGCCTACAGTGGCTGAGGATGCGCCGACCGTTCTGTTTTTCCACGGACAAAGCGGTAACCTGGGGGACCGCGCCGACCGGCTACGTGAAATCCTGAACAGCGGCTTCGGTCTGCTTGCGCCAAGTTATCGAGGGTTCCCCGGCAGCGATGGCACTCCGTCCGAGGCCGCTTTCGTCGCTGACGGTCTGGCCCTTTATGACCAGTTAATCGCACAGGGCCAATCGGTTGTGCTCCACGGTCAGAGCCTTGGAACCGGCGTCGCGGCCGCTGTTGCTGCGCAGCGCCCCGAAGCGGAACTGCTGGTCTTGGAAGCACCCTTTACGGCAACCGTTGATGTCGCGGCCGAGCGCTACCCTTGGCTGCCCGTCTCACTTCTCATGCACGACAAGTTTGCCACACGCGACATTATCGGTCAGATCGAGGTGCCGACGCTGATCTTCCACGGCACCGAGGACATCGTGGTCCCGCCACATCACGGAACAGCGCTTGCCGAAGGAAGCGAAGCGGAATTGTTCATGATCGAGGGCGGCACCCACAATGATCTCTGGTCGCATGGCTTGTGGCAGACCGTACAGGACAATCTGTTGCCACAGTAAGGCTACAGAACCCGGCCCGCCACCGCGTCCAGCTTAGCCAGCACGGTCAGGTCGCGATCTTCCGGGGCCGTCAGGATTGCATGGTCCAGGGCCCTGTCGCACCCATGCGGGCACGGCGTCCGGATCGGACCCAGCAACGCCGGTAGTCCTTTTACCAAAGCCCGGCCCTTTTCTGCATTCCCGGTGAGGGTTGCGATAATCGAGGTCACGTCGACCTCGCCATGATCAGGGTGCCAGCTGTCATAGTCAGTGACCATCGCGACCGAGGCATAGCAAAGCTCAGCTTCGCGGGCGAGTTTTGCTTCCGGCATGTTGGTCATGCCGATCACATCGCAGCCCCACTGTTCGCGGTACATCTTGGACTCGGCCAGGGTCGAAAACTGCGGCCCCTCCATCGCCAGATAGGTGCCGCCGTGATGCACGGTTATGCCTGCAGCTATTCCGGCCTCTTCGCAGGCATTCGACAGGCGCGGGCAGGTCGGATGCGCCACGCTGACATGGGCCACGCAGCCAGTTCCGAAAAAACTTTTCTCGCGTGCAAATGTGCGGTCGATGAACTGATCCACGATTACGAAATCACCCGGTGCCATATGCTCGCGGAACGATCCGCAGGCAGAGACCGAGATCACATCCGTCACCCCCAGCCGCTTCAACGCGTCTATATTGGCGCGATAGGGGACTTCGGTCGGTGAATGGATGTGTCCACGTCCATGGCGCGGCAGGAACACCATGTTGACCCCGTCCAATGAGCCGGTCAGAACCTCATCGGAGGGCGCTCCCCATGGCGTATCGACCCGGACCCACTCCGCATTTTCCAGGCCGTCGATGTCGTAAATGCCTGATCCGCCGATAACGCCGATTTTTGTTTGGGTCACGTTGGGTCTCCGCTGCTCAATCCGTGCGGGAAAACTCTGCGGGTCGCAGGCGAAATTGGCAAGTGGTCTCAGCCATTTGCACCGTTTCGTCGCGAGTTGTGGTGTTAAGCTATGCGGTTGACGCATATCAGGGTCCCGCTGGGCGCGGTATCTCTTGGGTGCTTTGACAGGTAAAAGGCCCTCTTCCGCGCGAACATAAAGACCCACAGGACCGTCCCATGCCCCGAGCCATGCTGGCAAGTTTTGCCAACCGTATTGCCAAGCCCGATCTCCGTTGGGTGCCCGATGAGGGCCTGACCGTGTCACGCCTGCGGATTGAGCTGCTGTCAGGATTGACCGTCGCCCTGGCGCTGGTGCCCGAGGCTGTGGCCTTTGCCTTTGTCGCGGGCGTGCATCCTCTGGTCGGTCTCTACGCGGCCTTCATGGTCGGCCTGATCACTGCGCTAATCGGAGGTCGCCCCGGCATGATTTCGGGCGCAACGGGCGCGTTGGCGGTCGTGATGGTGGCGTTGGTCGCGCAGCATGGGGTCGAGTACTTGTTCGCAACGGTGGTTTTGATGGGCATCCTGCAAGTGATTGCCGGTGCGATGCATTGGGGGCGTTTCATTCGCCTTGTACCGCATCCGGTGATGCTGGGCTTTGTGAACGGTCTGGCGATTGTGATCTTTCTGGCGCAGATGGGCCAGTTCAAGGTCCCTGGAACTATGGAAAACACCGGCCATGGGATGAGTGGGGGCGAGTGGCTCTCGGGCATACAGCTTTATACCATGTTGGGCCTCGTCGCGCTGACCATGGCGGTGATCTGGATCATGCCGCGGATCACACGGATCATTCCGGCCCCGCTGGCGGGTATTCTGGTGGTTGCAGCGCTGGTGATCGGCTTTGGTCTGGACGTGCCACGCGTCGGTGATCTGGCCTCGATCGAGGGGGGCTTGCCTGCCTTCCACATCCCGATGGTGCCGCTGAACTTTGAAACGCTTGAGATCATCCTGCCCTATGCGGTCATTCTGGCCGCAATTGGCCTGATTGAATCTCTGCTGACTCTGAACCTTGTGGGCGAGATCACTAACAAACGCGGTGGTGCCTCGCAGGAATGCATCGCGCAGGGTGTCGCGAACGTCGCAACCGGCTTCTTCGGAGGCATGGGCGGTTGCGCCATGATCGGTCAGTCGATGATCAACGTGAAGTCCGGCGGCCGCACCCGGATCGCGGGTATCGCGGCTGCTCTGTTCCTTCTGATCTTCATCTTGTTCGCCTCGCCGCTGATCGAGCAAATCCCGCTGGCTGCGCTGGTTGGCGTAATGTTCATGGTGGTGATCGGGACCTTCGCCTGGAACTCATTCAAGATCATGCGCAAGGTGCCTTTGATGGACGCCTTCGTGATTGTTCTGGTGACTGTAGTTACGGTGATGGAAGACCTTGCGGTTGCGGTTGTCGTTGGCGTGATTGTTTCGGCCCTGGCCTATGCGTGGAATAACGCCAAGCGTATCCATGCTGTAACCCGCGACTCTGAGACGGAAAAGGGCGCGAAAGTCTATGAAATCCAGGGGCCGTTGTTCTTCGGTTCGTCGGACGGATTTGTTGAGCTGTTCGACGTTCCGAACGATCCTGACGTGGTCATTGTGGATTTCGCCGAAAGCCGCGTGGTCGATCAATCAGCCCTTCAGGCCATCGAAAACGTTGCTGCAAAATACGAGACTGCGGGCAAGCGCGTGATGCTGCGCCATCTTAGCCACGACTGCCATAAGCTGCTGAACAAAGCGGGCCACTTGATGGTCGATAGCGACGATGACCCGGATTACGGCTTGGCCGTGGACTACTCGGTCCGTACCGGCATCCTGGGCGGCCACTGAGGTATTTGCGAGGCTCTGCCTCGCGCTCCGAGATATTTGTTGGCCAGATGAAAGAAGGATCCCTCTGCTTCATCTGGCCAGAAATATCTCGGGGGAGTCGCCCCGCAGGGCGGCGGGGGCAGCGCCCCTTAGGGGCAGGCCTCAATCATCAGGCCTGTTCAGTGAAAACAACTCGGTGACAACGGCATAGTCTCGGTAGCCAAGCCGCGCCAAAGGCTGGAAGGTTGTCACGTCGAATTTGCCATCCTTCAGGCAATCGTCACGCAGATGGACCCCGGTCACTTCGCCAAAGACAACGCGGTTCGCCTCACCGGGTAGAGTCGTGATCTCGGTCAGCTTGCATTCCAGCGCAGCGGGCGCATCTGCTACGCGTGAGCAGGCGATGGTTTCGCACTCGACCGCCGTCAGGCCTGCATGGGCAAATTCGTCGGTTTCCTTTGGCAGTCCGGCAGAACTGGCGTTCATCGCATCCCGGTGGGCAAAGGCTACGATGTTCACGCAGAATACGCCCGTTGCCTCAATATTGGCGATGCTATCCTTGCCGCCGTCCTGATCGTGCTTGGTTCCTGTTGTGGCAAACATCACCTGTGGCGGGGTGTAGGCAACCCCGTTGAAGAATGAGTAGGGGGCCAGGTTGTTGATCCCATTTGCGTCGCGCGACGAAATCCATCCGATGGGGCGCGGGGTGATGATGGCGTTGAACGGGTTGTGCGGCAGGCCGTGGCCGTCTTCGGGGCGATAGAACATATGGTCTCCAAGCGTTTGCCCAAGGCGTAACGAAGTGCTAGGGCGATTGCCAGCTAGGAAAAGAGGGCAGGCGTGCAGCACTTCGCGATCAGGCCGGAAGAGCCGCAGGATTGGTGGGAGGTCGAGGCCCTCTATGATCTGTGCTTTGCGCCGGGGCGCGAGGCGCTTTCCTCTTACCGTTTGCGCGATGATGTGCCTCCGGTAGCCGGTTTGTCTTTGGTTGCCCGCGATGGGCAGGGAATTCTGGCCGGAGCGATCCGGTTCTGGCCGATCCACGTTGGCGATCATGACGCCTTGCTGTTGGGACCTGTCGCGGTTCATCCAACGCATCAAGGCGAGGGGCTTGGCGGTTACCTTATCAACTCCGGCGTTGAAACGGGACGGGAAATGGGTTGGGATCGTGTCATGCTGGTAGGCGACGCGCCATATTACGCCCGGTTCGGTTTCACGCCATTGACGGGGGTTGAGATGCCGCCGCCGACCAACCCAGAGCGTGTTTTGGGCATGGCTCTGAGCCCCGGAAAGTGGGACAATATTACCGGAGCCGTAACCCGCTGGACGCGCTGAGCTATTGAAACACCGCGCCTAAATTCCGATCTTTCAAGGAACGGAGGGTTCGGATGCAGGATGTTATACTGATCGACAGTGTTGACGCGGATGCGGAATTGGATCGCTTGGCGAAACACTACCGCTCGGCCGGTGGGGCGGGTGTAAAACTGCTCAACGCTTTGGGCGGCTCGGCGGAATCCCTGCTGGACCAACTGCCCGAACCCTTGCGCGACGGCTTGACCGGAGCGACCGAACAAGCCCTTTGGATGGCAATGCAGGCGGCACAAGGCTCGCGGCAGGTCGTGCCCGATCAGGCCCCTTGGGTGAACACTGCCGTGACGACGGCGATGGGCGCTGCGGGCGGATTGGGTGGCCTGTCTACCGCTTTGGTCGAGTTGCCGGCGACCACGGCCATGCTGTTGCGCTCAATCCAGGGCGCGGCAGCGCGCGAAGGCTTTGACCCGGCTGAAGAAAACGTGAAATTCGACTGTGCTCGGGTGTTGGCGGCAGCGGGTCCCTTGTCGCACGATGACGGAGCGGATCTGGGGTTCTTTTCCGTGCGCCTGACGCTGACAGGCCCCGCGATGAAGAAACTGATTGCGGCTGTGGCGCCAAAGCTCTCGGTTGTGTTGGGGCAGAAACTGGCGGCGCAATCCGTACCGGTTCTGGGGGCGCTTGCTGGGGGTGGCGCGAACTACATCTACACCCGGTATTACCAGCAGATCGCGCATGTTCACTTTGGTTTGCGCCGGTTGGCGATGGACGCAGATATCTCGCACGATGTTCTGGTTCGCAGGCTGAGTGCGCGTATGTAGCGGTTAAATTTGGTCGCTGCCGCATCATGTGGTATACTGACTTTAACAAGCCGCGATACAAGAGCTTAATAGAAGACGCGGTATACAGGCACTGATCTGATGCGAAAGTGAGTGCGGCGCGATGAAAGTTTCTCGGGCGTCCAGTCTAGACCTAAATGTGGGGCGGGTTCCGGTCCTGCCTCAGGCAGCAGCTGTGTGCTATCGCCTGTCGCGGGGTCGTCCTGAAGTTCTTTTGATCACCTCCCGCAAGGCGCAGCGCTGGATCATCCCGAAGGGGTGGTTGATTGATGGTTTAAGCGCATCGGAAACTGCGGCTCAGGAGGCTTGGGAAGAGGCGGGTGTGATTGGCACATGTGTTCCGTTCAAGCTTGGTCAGTTCTCGATGGCCAAAACCTGCGCCAAGCGTGGACCGGTTCTGTGCGCGGTGGATGTCTACCCGCTGCATGTGGATCAGGTTCAGAATCAGTTTCCCGAGACAGGGCAGCGGAAACGCAAATGGTGTACGCTTCAAAAGGCCGCATCGAAAGTCAACTCGCCCGATCTTGCCGCTATTTTGCGCAAGTTTGCGCCCCGGATACACTAAACTTAATACTGAGAGACTTGATATTGGAGTTTCGGTCGGTATCTATTCGCCAACCGACATTTTGGACGGACCATGATTCAATACGCGTTGAAGTGCAGCAAGGGCCATAGTTTCGACAGCTGGTTCCAATCTGCCGAAGCATACGACAAGCTGGCAGCCTCGGGCATGGTGACATGCGCGGTATGTGGATGTGCGCATGTTGAAAAGGCGATCATGACTCCGCGTGTCCGGCCTGCGCGGGATGCGCAGAAAACGGCGCAAATGCCAAAACCGTCGTCAGATGATATCAACGTGACCAGCACCCCTACTGAAGTTGAACGTGTCTTGGCCGAACTACGCCGCAAGGTCGAAGAAAACTCTGACTATGTGGGCCATGACTTCGCTTCGGAGGCGCGCAAGATGCATCTGGGCGAAGCACCCGAGCGCTCGATCTATGGCGAAGTGAAGCCGGATGAGGCGAAATCCTTGATCGAAGACGGGGTGCCGGTTGCGCCACTGCCCTTTATTCCCAGCAGAAAGACAAACTGACACATGCATATCGTGATTACCGGAGCCAATCGGGGAATTGGACGGGCTCTGGCAGAGCGGTATCGCGCGCAGGGTCGTGAGGTTACGGGAACTGCGCGGGATGGCAGTGCCGAAGTTCAATTAGACGTAGCCGATCCGGCGCATCAAGCGGCCATGGCTGACCAGCTAAAAGGGCAGCCCGTCGACCTGTTGATTTGCAATGCGGGCGTTTATCTGGACAAAGGTCACAGCATTGATGACTACCCCGCCGAGATGTGGGCGCAGAGTTTTGCCGCCAATGTCACTGGCGTTTTCCTGACTGTGCAGTCCCTATTGCCCAATCTGCGGGCGGCTGGCGGACGGATTGCGATCATGTCGTCTCAGATGGCCTCGCACACCCGCGCGCCAGGCGGCAGCTATATCTACCGCGCCTCCAAGGCGGCGGCGTTGAATTTGGGGCGTAATCTGGCGGCCGACTTGAAGGCGGATGGCATTGCAGTGGGCATTTATCACCCCGGTTGGGTGAAGACCGACATGGGTGGCTCAGCGGCGGACATCCAAGTGGATCAGGCCGTCGCTGGCCTGATGGAGCGTTTCGATGCGCTGTCGCTGGACAACACAGGTTGTTTCGAAACCTACGACGGGAAGCCTCACGCCTACTGAGTGTTCAGCGCGGCCTTGGGCAGTTCATACACTTCGCCGGGTTCGATGAAAATCACCATGATGTCGCCCCGAACTTCATGGTTGATCGGTGAGGGCGAGCTGCTGGAATCTGGAATGCCATCGGTAAAGTAAATTCTGCGAACATCACCGCCGGGCAACATCACGGCCAATGTTGCGGTGCCATCATCGCGGCGGCGCAGTTCGGCATTGCAGCTTTGCAGCGGATCTCCGGCTCTGCCGGCGCAGGGAACCGTACCCAGCGCGTTCTGTCCATCGGTGCCAGCCACGCTGGCTTGCTGGGACAGGGCGGGGGATGCGATTACGGCAAGGACGGTTGCGAAACGAAGCATGAATAACCTCTTGGAATTGCTTTAGCGCTAGGCTGACATTGCGTTTTCGGAAAGTAAAGCGGCCCCTTGACGCAATATCTGTTATGCAGCGCCCCTTGCTCTTGGTGTCCCCCTCGCATATGAGGCTCGGGACTTTAAATCCAAGGCGCGGAGACACTTGCCCCCATGCCCGTACTCGTGATGAAATTCGGTGGCACATCGGTTGCCAATCTTGACCGCATCCGCCGCGCGGCAAAGCGCATCGGCGTTGAGGTGGCAAAGGGCTATGACGTCATCGTCATCGTCTCGGCAATGTCCGGCAAAACCAACGAATTGGTGGGGTGGGTTAACGAGACCTCGCCGCTGTTCGACGCCCGCGAGTATGATGCTGTGGTGTCGTCGGGCGAAAACGTCACCGCCGGCCTGATGGCGCTGACGTTGCAGGAGATGGAAATTCCGGCGCGCAGCTGGCAGGGCTGGCAGGTGCCGCTGCTGACCAATGGCGCGCATTCCTCGGCCCGGATCGAGGAAATTCCGACCGACAACCTGAACCAAAAGTTCGGCGAAGGCATGAGGGTGGCCGTGGTTGCCGGTTTCCAGGGTATCAGCCCCGAAGGCCGGATCACGACGCTGGGCCGTGGCGGTTCGGACACGACCGCTGTTGCCTTTGCTGCCGCGTTTGAGGCCGAGCGCTGCGATATCTATACGGACGTCGATGGCGTCTACACGACCGACCCGCGCATCTGCGAAAAGGCGCGCAAGCTGGATCGGATTTCGTTCGAGGAAATGCTCGAACTGGCGTCGCTGGGCGCGAAAGTGCTGCAAACCCGCTCGGTCGAGCTGGCGATGCGCTATAAGGTGAAACTGCGCGTTCTTTCAAGTTTCGAAGAACAATCCGACGAGGCCGGTACACTGGTCTGCGACGAGGAGGATATCATGGAATCCAATGTTGTGGCCGGTGTGGCCTATTCCCGCGACGAAGCCAAGATGACCGTCGTTTCCGTGGCCGACCGCCCCGGCATCGCCTCGATCATCTTCACCGCGCTCAGCGATGAGGGCGTGAATGTGGATATGATCGTCCAGAACATCTCGGATGAGGGGCGCACGGATATGACCTTCTCGTGCCCAACCGATCAGGTTGCGCGCGCCGAAAAAGCGCTGCTGGCGATCAAGGATGCGGGTGAGCTGAACTATGCCGAGCTGGTGGCCGACGAAGACGTCTGCAAGGTTTCGGTTGTGGGCATCGGCATGCGCTCGCAATCGGGTGTTGCGGCCAAGATGTTCAAGGTTCTCTCGGATGAGGGGATCAACATCAAGGTCATTACAACCTCCGAGATCAAAATTTCCGTCCTTGTCGACAGGAAATACATGGAACTTGCTGTTCAGGCACTGCATGATGCCTTTGAACTGGACAAGGCGGCCTAAGCTCATCGGCCAAAGGTTTCGCCTGACGCACTAATTGGGTTGGGCCATGGCGGACGGTACGGAAACAGAATCCCGCAAGCTGCTGGTTCGGCTGCGCGAGGAAATGGCGAGCGAGGCGGCCGGTCAGGAGCGTCTCGACCGCATCACGCAGCTGATTGCGGACAGCATTCGCTGCGAGGTCTGCTCGATCTATCTGTTCCGTGACGAAGAAACCCTTGAGCTTTGCGCGACTGAAGGTCTCTCGCCCGAGGCGGTTCACCAGACCCGGATGCGTCTGGGCGAAGGTCTTGTGGGCCGCGTGGCCAAATCTGGCAAGGTCGTGAATACGGCGGATGCGCCCGCAGCCAAAGGGTTCCGGTTCATGCCGGAAACGGGCGAAGAGCGTTTTTCCTCATTCCTCGGCGTGCCGGTACAGCGGCTCGGTCAGAAACTGGGCGTTCTGGTGGTGCAGTCCCGTGACGCGCGTGAATTCTCCGCCGATGAGATCTATGCGCTGGAAGTGGTGGCGATGGTTCTGGCTGAGATGGCCGAACTGGGTGCCTTTGTCGGTGAAGGCGCGGCCCTGTCTCCCTTGCACCAGCAATCTGTGCAATTGACCGGCGGTCCGGCGCAGGAAGGGTCTGCCGAAGGGCATGTCTGGCTGCACGAGCCGCGCGTTGTCGTGACCAACCCGATTGCCGAAGACCCGCACCGCGAAAGCGAGCGGTTGAATGAGGCGGTCGAGGAGCTGCGTGTCGGCGTCGACAAGATGCTCGAAATCTCACAGAACGGTGACAAAGAGCAACTAAAAGTTCTGGAAGCTTACCGTATGTTCGCCAATTCCAAGGGCTGGATGCGGAGGATGGAGGAAGACATCGCCCTCGGTCTCAGCGCCGAGGCCGCGGTGGAGAAAGAGCAGTCGCAAGCACGCGCCCGTATGGGGCAGGTGACCGATCCCTATTTGCGGGAACGGCTAGCGGATCTGGATGACCTCAGCAATCGCTTGCTGCGTATCCTGACGGGTCAGGGCAAGACCGACAGTGCCGATCTACCACCTGATCCGATCCTCATCGCCCGCAACATCGGCCCCGGAGACCTTTTGGAATATGGCCGGTCCCTGAAGGGGATCGTGCTCGAGGAGGGCTCGGTCGGCAGCCACGCCACGATTGTTGCCCGCGCATTGGCGATCCCTTTGGTCGTGCATGTCGGGCGGATCACGACCGAGGCTCTGAATGGCGACCACATTCTGGTCGATGGGGATAACGGCGTTGTCCATCTGCGTCCCGAAGACTCGGTGGTCAGCGCGTTTCGCGACAAGATCGCGATGCAGGCCAAGGCGCAGGAACGCTATGCCTCGATCCGGGAGACGCCGACGGTTACGCAGGATGGCGCGCGGATCAACATGGCGATGAACGCAGGCCTGATGGCCGATCTGCCCTCGCTCGGGAACTCGGGCGCGGAAGGGGTTGGTTTGTTCCGGACCGAGCTGCAATTCCTGATCCGTAACCAGATGCCGAAACGGTCTGAGCTGGTGACCCAATACCAGCGGGTTCTGGACGCGGCCGGAGAAAAACGCGTTGTGTTCCGGACCCTCGATATCGGGTCGGACAAGGTTCTGCCCTACATGAAGCACGTGGCCGAACCGAACCCTGCGCTGGGCTGGCGTGCGATCCGTGTTGGTCTGGACAAGCGCGGCGTAATGCGGATGCAGCTGCAGGCCCTGTTGCGCGCCGCCAATGGCCGCCCACTGACCATCATGTTCCCCTTCGTTGCGCAGGCCGAGGAGTTCCGCGAGGCCCGATGGGAGGTCAACAAAACCATCGAGCGTGAAAAGCGTCTTGGCCATATCCTGCCGGAAACGCTCGAAGTGGGGGCGATGCTGGAAACGCCGTCGCTGGCGTTCTCACCGCAAAAGTTCTTTGATGAGGTGGATTTCATCTCGATCGGGGGCAACGACCTGAAACAGTTCTTCTTTGCCGCCGACCGTGAAAACGAGCTGGTGCGCCGTCGATATGACACGTTGAACGTCAGTTTCCTCAGCTTCATCGAACGCATCGTGGAACGCTGCAACATCTCGGATACGCCGCTGAGTTTCTGTGGCGAGGACGCCGGTCGTCCGGTTGAGGCGCTGTGTCTGGCTGCGATGGGGATCCGCACCTTGTCCATGCGCCCGGCTTCGATCGGACCGGTCAAAAGCCTTTTGCTGAGATCGAACCTGCAGGAAGTCCGCAAGATCATCGCGGATGCGCGTCATCGTGGTGAGCAATCCGTGCGCCCGGCGGTAATGGAGTGGTTGCGGTCGCAATCGTGACCCATCAGTCGGCCTATTGGGGATTCCGGGCTTGATTTTTATTTCAAGGTTCCGTATCCAACCGTGGAAATGTTAGCGATAACATTCAGGGCCGCACCAGCGACCCCCATCGCGACTGAGGTTCTGCTTCTTGAGGCAGGAAGCATAAAAGGAAGCTGATCATGGTTTCACGCGTCATCCCGGTAGACCCGTTCGACCTCGTGCTGTTTGGCGCGACGGGCGATCTGGCACAGCGCAAGATCTTGCCGGGGCTGTATCACCGGTTTGAAATGGGTCAGATGCCGGAAGGCGCGCGGATCATCGGGACCGCCCGATCCGACATGGACAGTGACGGGTTTCGGGACCAGTTGCGCGCGTCGATGGACAAATTCGCGCCGAGCTACGACAAGGACACTCTGGATCGATTTCTGACGCATGTTGACTATGTGCCGGTGGATGCGCTGGGCGATGCGGGCTGGTCCGATCTGGCCAAAGCCTTGCGGCCTGACGTGGTGCGGGCTTTTTATCTGTCAGTGGGTCCCAGCTTGTTCTCAGGCATTGCGCAGCGTTTGAACGATCACGGGCTTGCCACGCCTGATAGCCGGATCGTGGTGGAAAAGCCCTTCGGTCATGATCTGGCCTCGGCCAAGGCTTTGAACGAAGGTCTGCGCGCCTGTTTCGAAGAACACCAAATCTACCGGATCGACCACTATCTGGGTAAGGAAACCGTGCAGAACCTGATGGCGCTGCGCTTTGCCAATTCGCTGTTCGAGCCGCTGTGGAACGCGACCCATGTCGATCACGTGCAGATCACTGTGGCCGAGACTGTCGGTGTCGAGGGGCGCGGTGCATACTACGACCAATCCGGCGCGATGCGGGATATGATCCAGAACCATCTGGTGCAGCTTCTCTGTCTGACCGCGATGGAGCCGCCTTCGAAATTCGCGCCCAACGCGGTGCGGGATGAAAAGGTTAAGGTGATCGAAGCGCTGGAGCCGGTCGAGCCGAAGGATATCGCGCGCGGCCAATATCGCACAGACAAGGGGGGCGACGGTTACCTCGATCATGTCGGCGATCCTGCCAGCCGCACCGAAAGCTTCATTGCGTTGAAGGCTCATATCGGCAACTGGCGCTGGGCGGGCGTGCCGTTCTACCTGCGTACCGGTAAACGCCTGAGGGCACGCGAGTCCGAAATTGCTGTGTTCTTCCGCGACCCGCCGCATACGATTTTCCCCAATGTGGGGCCTCTGCACGGCAATGTGCTGGTGATCCGTCTGCAGCCGGACGAAGGCATCACGCTGCGCACCACGATCAAGGAACCGGGGCAGGGCGGGTTCCGTCTGTCCGACGTGGCGCTCGACATGAGCTTTGCCGATGCGCTGGGCGATGGCGCGCAATCGCCAGATGCCTATGAGCGCCTGATCATGGATGTGATCCGCGGCGATCAAACCCTGTTCATGCGCGGGGATGAGGCCGAGGCCGCCTGGGCCTGGGTTGATCCCATCATTCGCGGCTGGGAAGAGCGTGGCGACAAGCCCGCAAAATACGATCAGGGCAGTTCAGGGCCCGAAGAAGCATTGATGCTGATGCATCGCGATGGACGCCGCTGGCGTCAGATCGGAGGGTAGTCATGGTCAATACAGTTATTTCGGACGTCACCAAACGCATCATCGACCGCAGCGCCGACCTGCGCGGCCCGCATCTTGAGCGGATGGAACAGGCCAAATCCAAAGGCCCCGCCCGTGGGCATCTGTCCTGTAGCGGTCAGGCGCATGCTTATGCCGGTGCGGGTGAAGATCAGAACTCGATGGCGACCGGTACGGCTGGGAACCTTGGCATCGTCACCGCCTATAACGACATGCTCTCGGCCCACCAACCGTTCGAGCGGTATCCCGAGCTGATCCGTCAGGCGATCCGCTCGGCAGGTGGCACAGCGCAGGTCGCAGGCGGGGTTCCCGCCATGTGCGACGGCGTAACCCAAGGCGAGGCGGGGATGGAGCTGTCGCTGTTCTCGCGCGATGTGATCGCGCTGGCAACGGGCGTGGCTCTCAGCCACAACACCTATGACGCGGCTGTGTTTCTGGGGGTCTGCGACAAGATCGTGCCCGGACTGATCATCGGCGCGCAGGCCTTTGGCCATCTGCCGGCCGTCTTCCTGCCGGCTGGTCCGATGACCAGCGGTCTGCCCAACGACGAAAAGGCCAAGGTCCGCCAGCAATTCGCTGCCGGAGAGGTTGGTCGCGACGCCCTGATGAAGGCTGAAATGGCAGCTTACCATGGCCCCGGCACCTGTACTTTCTACGGCACCGCCAACACCAACCAGATGCTGATGGAGTTCATGGGCCTGCACCTGCCGGGCTCAAGTTTCGTCAATCCCAACACGCCTCTACGCGATGCCCTGACCGAGGAGGGCGCGCGCCGCGCCCTGTCTCTCAGCGCGTTGGGCAATCACTACACACCAGTTTGTCAGATCCTCGATGAACGCGCCTTCGTCAATGGTATCGTTGGCCTGATGGCCACGGGCGGTTCGACCAACCTGCTGATCCACCTGATCGCCATGGCGCGCGCAGGCGGTATCGTTCTGGATTGGGAGGATTTTTCCGACATCTCCGCAGTGGTCCCTCTGGTCGCGCGGGTCTATCCCAACGGTCTGGCCGATGTGAACCACTTCCACGCCGCTGGAGGCTTGGGCTTTACCATCAGCACGCTGTTGGACGATGGGTTGTTGCACCCCGACACACTGACCGTCGCGGGGCAGGGGCTTCACAACTACACCAAAGAACCCAAGCTGAAAGATGGCGAGTTGGTCTGGGAAGACGGCGCTGGTCACAGCCTGAATGAAAAGATTGTGCGCCCGGCCAAGGACCCGTTCCAGCCTACCGGTGGCCTTTCGCGCCTGACCGGAAATCTGGGCACGGGCGTCATGAAGGTCTCGGCCGTGGCACCCGAACATCAGGTGGTCGAAGCGCCCGTCCGTGTGTTCCACGACCAGAACGACGTCAAAGCCGCCTTCAAGGCCGGAGAATTCACCGATGATGTCATCGTCGTTGTTCGGTTCCAGGGCCCGAAGGCCAACGGCATGCCCGAGCTGCATTCGCTGACACCGATACTGTCGATCCTTCAGGGCAGAGGCCAAAAGGTCGCTCTGGTCACCGATGGCCGCATGTCTGGTGCGTCGGGCAAGGTTCCCGCCGCCATCCACGTCTGCCCCGAGGCGCTGGACGGTGGTGCCATCGGCTATCTGCAAGACGGTGATCTGCTGCGCGTCGATGCGGTCAAGGGTGAGCTTGAAATCCTCACACCCGGCGTCCTTGACCGCAGCCCAGCGACCGCTGATCTGTCTGCAAACCAGCACGGCGTCGGCCGCGACCTCTTCGGCGCGTTCCGCCAGAATGTCGGGTCCGCCGACACAGGTGCCAGCATTTTCGGAGTTTAACCCATGTCCAAAACCCAACGCACCCGCGAGATCTGCGCACTGGCCCCAATCGTTCCGGTACTGGTCGTGGATGACGCCGCCCACGCCCGCCCCTTGGCCGAGGCGCTGGTCGCAGGTGGTCTTCCTGCGCTCGAAGTCACCCTGCGCACCTCTGCCGCGCTGGACGTGATCCGCGCCATGGCCGCTGTGCCCGGAGGCGTCGTGGGCGCAGGCACGCTGGTCACTCCCGAAGACGTCCGCGCCGCCAAAGAGGCAGGTGCGCAGTTCGGGGTCTCACCCGGCGCGACCGACGCCCTGATCACCGCATGTGAAGCCGAAGGCCTGCCCCTTCTGCCCGGCGCGGCCACCGCGAGTGAGGCCATGGCCCTGCTGGAAAAGGGCTATGACATGCTGAAATTTTTCCCCGCCGAGGCCTCGGGCGGTGCACCGGCCCTGAAAGCCATAGGGGCGCCCCTGCCTCAGATCACTTTCTGCCCCACAGGCGGAGTATCGCCCTCAAATGCCCGCGACTACCTTTCGTTGTCCAACGTGGTCTGCGCCGGTGGCAGCTGGGTCGCGCCAAAGCAGATGGTTCAAGAGGGCGACTGGTCCGGGATCGAAGCGCTTGCACGTGAGGCGACCCTCCTGACGGATTGACGCCGCAAGGCGAAACGCTAGGGTAGGCCTCAAGTTAAGCAGGTTACCCTCATGAAAAACCAAACCTCCCTCGTGCATGGGCGCGAGTATCTGGCCATTCCCGGCCCTTCGGTGATGCCCGACGCGGTGCTGCAGGCTATGCATCGCCCGTCGCCTAATATCTACGATGGCGCGTTGATTGAGATGATGCCCGCGCTGACGCAGGACCTAAAGCGCGTGGCCCGTACCCAGCACGACGTCGCTATCTATATCGCCAACGGCCACGGCACGTGGGAGGCTGCGCTTTCGAATGTGATCGCCCCCGGAGAAACCGTTCTGGCCCCAGCCTCGGGTCGTTTCACCCATGGCTGGGCAGAGATGGCCGAGGGGATCGGCGCAAAGGTCGACCTGCTAGACTTCGGATTGTCTTCACCCTGGGATCTCGACCGTATCGCCGAGGCGCTGAACGCCGATAAAGAACACAAAATCAAAGCCGTACTTGCCGTCCACGTGGATACCTCCACCTCGATCCGGAATGACATTCCGGCCTTACGCGCTCTGCTGGATGACTTGAACCATCCCGCACTCCTGATGGCCGACTGTATCGCCTCAATGGGGTGCGACCGGTTCGAGATGGACGCGTGGGGCGTCGATGTCACAGTCACAGCCTGCCAGAAGGGCCTGATGACCCCGGCGGGCACCGGCTTTGTCTTCTTCAACGACAAAGCGCAGGCGAAACGCACTGCAATGCCCCGCGTTTCGCAATATTGGGATTGGCAACCGCGTGCCAACCCCGAGCTGTTTTATCAGTATTTCAACGGCACCGCGCCCACCCATCACCTCTACGGCCTGCGCGCCGCGCTGGACCTGATCCATGGCGAAGGGCTCGAAAACGTCTGGGCCCGCCATGAGCGTCTCGCCAAGGCCATCTGGGCCGCCTGCGATGTCTGGGCGCAAGGCGGAGCGCTTCATTTCAACGTCACCGACCCGACCCATCGCAGCCATGCGGTCACCGCCCTCCGCCTGACCGAGGGGCGTGGCACTCCGCTGCGCAACTACACCGAAAACCAGCTTGGTCTGACGCTGGGCATCGGCTTGGGAATGGAGGATTGGGACGGCTGCTTCCGCCTGGGCCATATGGGGCACGTCAACGCTCAGATGATCATGGCGATGCTAGGCGGCATGGAGACCGCCATGGCGGCACTTGATATCCCCCGCGGTCAAGGCGCGCTCGAAGCCGCCGCCGCCACATTGGCCACATAGCGCCGATCCGCCTCTTCATCTGGCTGAAAATATCCTCGGAGGGAATCGCGCCTTGGCGCGATTGGGGGGGGGCAGACGCCCCCCCCTATACCGCGCGAGCTTGCGCCAAGGCCAAAGGCAGGGCCGCCTCTAAAGCCGCCAACTCTGGCTCTCCACCACAACTCACGCGAATACACCGGTTCTGCGGGGCCGCAAATGGCATTCGCACAAACACACCCTGTTCGACGAGAGAGGCCAGCACGGCCCTCGCAAATACCCCGTCACGCCCGCAGTCAATCGCAACGAAATTCGTGGCCGAAGGCAACGGGATCAAACCGTTGGCCTGCGCAATGCGTCCGATACGCTCCCGAGCCTCAGTGATCCGAGCCTGCACTTCTGACAGCCAGTCGCCATCCTCAAGTGCCGCCAGCGCTCCGGCTTGTGCAGCCCGGTTCATGCCGAAATGGTTGCGCACCTTGTTGAACGCCGCAATCAATTCGGGGGCACCGATGGCATAGCCCACCCGCGCGCCTGCCATTCCATACACTTTCGAAAACGTCCGCATCCGGATCACGCGCGGATCATCGGCGGCAACAGGCGCAGCAGTGCCGCCCGGCGCGCATTCGACATAGGCCTCGTCCAGAACCAGCAGGCATCCTGTGGGCAAAGCCTCCAGCGCGGCCACGATATCGGCGCCCGTATGCCAGCTTCCCATCGGGTTGTCGGGGTTGGCCAGATAGACCAGCTTGGCATCCACCTCTGCGGCCTTGGCAAACAAAGCGGTAGGATCTTCACGATCGTCGCGATAGGGAACCTTGTGCAACTCTCCTCCGAAGCCCGCTACATGGTAGTTAAAGGTGGGATAGGCCCCGTCAGAGGTCACAACCGCATCGCCCGGCCCGATTAACAGCCGCACCAGGTAGCCCAACAGCCCGTCAATGCCTTCGCCCACCACGATATTCTCGGGTGTAACCCCGTGATGTGCAGCCAACGCATGGCGCAGATCGTGATTCTCGGGATCACCATACATCCAGATCTCACTGGCGTCCCGTTGCATCGCTTCGATGGCACGGGGAGAGGGGCCAAATATGCTCTCATTCGCGCCAAGCCGTGCCTTGAAGGGGGCACCGCGTTGGCGCTCCTGCGTTTCCGGCCCCACAAACGGGACGGTTGCGGGGAGGGATTGGGCGAGCGATGTGTAGCGAGGTTTGGTCATAGGCGCAGATAAGCCCACCGTGCGGGTTGCTGCAAGCCCGAGCCTCGACATGCCTCAACGTCGCGGTGGAACTGCAAGCACATTCGGGGCAGTCTTGTAAAGACTGCAAATCAAGGAGGTCCGGAATGGCGCGCGTATCTGTCGAGTACAAGGATCACATCGCTCATGTCACGCTCACGCGCGGCGACAAGATGAATGCTCTGGACGAGGCGATGATCAAGGCGCTGCTGGCCGCTGGGCAAGAGGTTGCGGCCTCAGACGCCCGCGCCGTGGTCCTGTCGGGTGAGGGCAAAAGCTTCTGCGCCGGTCTCGACATGGCGAGTTTCGCGAAAATGGCCCATATGGACCCGACCGAATGGCTCATGAAACGCAGCCACGAGGACGCCAATGAGATGCAAGAACTGGCCCTGATCTGGCGGCGCATCCCTGTTCCTGTCATCTGCGCGATCCAAGGCGCGGCCTATGGGGGCGGCCTGCAGATCGCTCTGGGCGCGGATATCCGCATCGCCCACCCCGAGGCGAAGCTGGCAGTGATGGAGATGAAATGGGGCATCATCCCCGATATGGGCGGCATGGTTCTACTTCCGAAACTGGTCCGCTCAGACGTTTTGCGGCTGCTGACCTTTACCGCGCGCCCCATTGGGGCTGCACAGGCGGCCGACTGGGGCTTGGTCACCAAGCTGTCCGATGATCCACAGACCGAAGCACTGGCCTTGGCTGAAAACATCGCCTCGCAAAGCCCCTCAGCCATCCGCGCCGCCAAGCGCCTCATAGATTTCGCCGAAACCAATCCGCGCGCCGATGTGTTGCTGGCCGAGTCTTCGGAACAGGTGGATCTGATTGGAAAACCCGACCAGATGGAGGTCGTGATGGCGCAGATGCAAGGCCGAAAGCCCGAGTTCAAGTAATCACCGCATGAATGCGCGCCGCGCGTCTCGGGCCATGTTGTAGCGCATTTCGAGATCGGCGATCTTTGACATCGTGGCTCTACGGGTCTCAGGATCGGTCAGCTTGGCATACTCCTTGCGGACCTCGTCCAACTGTTTTTTGATGTCGAACTCCTCGGGCAGTACCCCGGCCTGCGCCATGATCCTATGACCGGCCGCAATGGCGGGGTCGCTTTGCGCTTCTCCAGAGCGATCAGGAAGAGGCGCACCTTCGCCCTGGAGACCCTGCAATTGACCTTCAGCCTGGGCCTTCTTGATCTGGCGTTCAACCAGTTTTCCAAGTGATCCGAACATGGGCGCAGGATAACTTTTTCAGTCGTGGGGAGAAAGGGATCATCGCAGTTTGGTGGTCAAGATGTAGGCGACGCCCCCAGCCATCAAGCCCCAGACCGCAGCGCCCAGACCGAACACCGTGATCCCAGAGGCGGTGATGGCGAAGGTCAGGATCGCGGCTTCGCGTTCAGCGGGTACTTCCAGTGCTGCGAAGGTGGCGTTGGCCATAACGCCAATCAGGGCCACGCCAGTCAGCGTACCCATCAGAAGCGGGTCGGCATGGGCGGCAAAGCCGGTGATCGCCACGGCGAAGATACCGAAGACGCAGTAGAAAACGCCCGCCATGATTGCCGACCAATAGCGCAAACTACGGTCCGGGTGGCTGTCTTCGTTCGAACACATCGCGGCAGTGATGGCCGCCAGACAGGTGGCGGGGGCTCCAAATGGGGCTGACAAAATACTTGCCCCTCCGACGGAGGAGAACAGCTTGCCGGGGGCGGGCGTGTAGCCAAAGCTGCGCATCACCGCGATGCCGGGTATGTTTTGGGTTGCCATTGTGACGACGAACAGCGGCAGGCCGATGCCGATAGCTGACGCAAGCGAGAATGAGGGCATCGTCCAGACAGGCGCGGCCAGATAGGCCTCGGGCCGGACGGACGCACCATCGGCGCTGAACACAACCATCAGCGCTGCTGCGACAACGGCTGCCGGAACAGCAAAAAGACGGTTGAGACGCCCGGCGATGAACCATGTCAGGATCACGGGCAGAGCCTGCCAGGGTAGCTCAACAGCCGCTTTGAACGGGACAATACACAGGGGCAAGAGCACTCCGCCGAGCATCGCCTGCGCCAGAGTGGTCGGAATCGCAGCGGCCAGACGTCCCAGGGGTTTCCAAAGCCCGGCCAAAATCGTCAAGGCTCCGGCGCAGAGGAAGGCTCCAATTGCGCCTGAGAAGCCTGCGACTGGGGTGGCTGAAACCGCCAGCAACGCCGCTCCGGGGGTAGACCAGGCCACGCTGATTGGTTGCCGGTAACGAAGGCTGAGAACAATCGCGGCCAGCCCCATTGCAATCGCAGCACTCATCAGGCCTGAGGCTGCTTGGCTTGGTGATGCGCCCATCGCAGCCAGCCCTTGCAGCACGATGGGAAATGAGCTGAAGAACCCGACAATGGCGACTACCAGTCCGGTTGAGACGGTCTGCATCGGAGGGAAAGGTCGTGCCATAGGGGCCTCGGAGGGTTGTTATTCCGAAGTGCTAACAAGCGCGGGCTGGCGCGAACAAGGGGAAAGCTCTGAAGGTAAAGAAAAACCTCACCACCGGTTCGGGTGATGAGGTCGGGATTTCCGTATTTGGAACAAGAATATCAGGCGAGTTCGGCCAGACGAGCGAGGGCTTCGTTCAATTTGGCCTCTTCTTCTTCGCGGGCGGCGAGGTTGGCTTTGGCTTCTTCCACCACCTCTTCCGGGGCCGAGGCCACGAATTTGGGGTTGTTCAGACGCCCCCGAAGACCGCCGAGTTCTTTGGCCAGTTTGCCCTTGGCTTTCTCCAACCGTTCCTTTTCGGCGCCGATGTCGATGATGTCCGCCAGAGGCAGGCCGAAGCTCGCGCCCGGAGCGGCAATCGAGATCGTGCCTTTGGGCAGCTCGTCGGCCTTGGTCAGACTATCGATCCGCGCCAGGCGCTTGATCAAGGCTTCGTTGCGGTCCCATGCGGCTTGGCCGTGATTGTCGATCTCGGTCACCAGCATCGGCACGTAGAGACCAGCAGGAACTCGCATCTGCGCGCGGGCCGAGCGGGTGTTTTCGATCACCGAGATCACCCAGTTCATTTCGCGATCCGCGTCGGCGTCGATCAAGTCGGCAGCGGCGTAGGTCGGCCAGTTGGCGTGGACAACCATCTTGGGCCGCGTGCCGGTCAGCGCCCAAAGCTCTTCGGTGATGAATGGCATGATCGGGTGCAGCAGGACCATGCACTGATCCAAAACCCAGCGCATGGTGGCGCGGGTCTCGGCCCGTGCCTCTGTGTCGTCGCCTTGTAGTAGGGGTTTCGACAGTTCTACGTACCAATCGCAGACCTTGCCCCAGACAAAGGCATAAAGCCCGTTGGCAGCATCGTTGAAACGATAGCTTTCCAGCGCCGCATCGACCTCTTCCCGCACGCGGGCAGTTTCGCCGATGATCCAGCGGTTCACGGCGGCTTTGGGTTTCAGGTCGGCCACGTCGAGTTGCGGGACAGCGTCGGTGAAGACCTCGTTCATCTCGGCAAAGCGGACGGCGTTCCACAGCTTGGTGCCGAAGTTCCGGTAGCCGGTGATGCGTTCGCGGGACAGTTTCAGCACACCGCCAATCGCCGCCATCGAGGCGTTGGTGAACCGCAGCGCGTCGGCACCGAATTCGTCCACGATCTCCAGCGGGTCGATGACGTTGCCGGTGGTCTTGGACATCTTCTTGCCCTTCTCGTCGCGAACGAGCTGGTGCAGATAGACGGTGTGGAACGGGATCTGATCGACCACGGCCAGTTGCATCATCATCATCCGGGCGACCCAGAAGAACAGGATGTCGAAGCCGGTGATCAGAACGTCCGTCGGGAAGTAGCGCTCCAGTTCCTCGGTCTGTTCAGGCCAGCCCAGCGTGCCGATGGGCCAAAGGCCGGAGGAAAACCAAGTGTCGAGTACGTCCGGATCGCGCCAAACCGGGTAGACTAGCTTGGTCGGGTCTTGTTCGACCGCGTATTGAGCAAGGCTTTCAGCGAACTGATGGATCGCTTCCTGCTTGTCGGCGACTTCGACAACCGTCGCATGGCTCAGCGGGCTGGGGATGTTTGCGTTGTCATCGAGGAATTTCTCGGTGACAGCTTCAAGGCTCGCAGCGCATTCCATGACATTGCCACGATGCAACATGCCGCCTTCGTTCAGCAAACGGCCCAATTCGACCAGATCAAGGTCACCGTCGTTTTCATCGTCATTGAAGTTCTCAGCCGAGAGATCGAGGCCATACCAAACCGGAATCTGATGCCCCCACCACAGCTGGCGCGAAATGCACCAGGGCTCGATGTTTTCCAACCAGTGGTAATAGGTTTTCTCGCCCGACTCGGGAATGATTTTGACCGTGCCGTCCTTTACCGCATCCAGCGCGGGGCCGACAACTTTTGCAGCGTCGACAAACCACTGGTCGGTGAACATCGGCTCGATGACCACTTTGGAGCGGTCGCCAAACGGCTGCATGATCGGTTTGCTCTCGACCAGCGGGACCAGCTTGTCCGCGCCCTCATGATCGGGCTTCAGAGCGGTTGAACCCAGACGCGGATCGTCCGCGCGGGTCATCACGGCTAGACCGTCGGCGGTGATCTCCTCAACGACCTTCGCGCGCGCCTCGAACCGATCTAGGCCGCGCAGGTGGTCAGGGATCAGGTTGATCGCGTCGATCTCGTTCTCGGTGAAATCCTTACCACGCGCGTATTCCTGCGCCTTGTCCGCTTCTTCCGCGTAAGGCGCACCATCGGCCCGCATCGCGCCTTTGGTGTCCATCAGGCGGTACATCGGGATGCCGCCGCGCTTGGCGACCATGTTGTCGTTGAAGTCATGCGCGCCGGTGATCTTCACCGCGCCCGAGCCGAAATCGGGGTCCGGATACTCATCGGTGATGATTGGAATTTGCCGGCGATGCTCTTTCGGACCAACCGGGATTTCGCAGAGCTTGCCTACGATGGGCGCATACCGCTCATCCGAGGGATGAACCGCGACCGCGCCGTCGCCCAGCATGGTCTCAGGTCGGGTCGTGGCGATCGAGATATAGTCGCGCTCTTCCTCAAGCACGATTTTCCCGTCCTCGTCCTTCTCGACATAGGTGTAGGTCTCGCCCCCGGCCAGCGGGTATTTGAAGTGCCACATGTGGCCCGCGACTTCGATATTCTCTACTTCGAGGTCCGAGATCGCGGTCTCGAAATGCGGGTCCCAGTTGACTAGGCGCTTGCCACGATAGATCAGGCCCTTTTCGTACATATCGACGAAAACCTTGATCACGGCATCGTGGAAGTTGGCCGAGTTCTCATGCCCTGTGCGCGGATCGCCTGCTGCCCCGGCCATCGTAAAGGCGTTGCGTGACCAGTCGCAGGAGGAGCCGAGACGCTTCAGCTGCTCGATGATCGTGCCGCCGTATTCGCCTTTCCATTCCCAGACTTTCTCAAGGAATTTCTCGCGGCCCAACTCGCGCCGACCCGGCTGCTGCGTGGCGGCCAACATCTTTTCAACTTGCATCTGAGTGGCGATGCCCGCGTGGTCCTGACCGGGCTGCCAGAGCGTGTCGAAGCCACGCATCCGGTGCCAACGGATCAGGATGTCCTGCAGCGTGTTGTTGAACGCATGGCCCACGTGCAAAGCACCGGTCACGTTGGGCGGCGGGATCATAATGGTAAAGCTCTCGTCACGCGACTTATTCGCGCCTGCCTTGAAGGCTCCGGCCTGTTCCCAGGCCTCGTAGATGCGGGCCTCGGCCTCGGCCGCGTTGAATGTCTTTTCCATCGCCATGGGGTGCGTCCTGCGTCATCAATCTTGGGTTAATGCGTGCAATAGCGAAAGGATGGCAAAAGGGGAAGGCTTTGCACTCAAATCCACAAGGCATTCAGTCCGCCTTAACCGTGAAGCAGGCCACAGACAGCCACTGGGTTGTTCAGCTACACTTGTAGCGTGCAGTCACGAGACGGTGCGACCCGATAAGATGCGGCTTCACTGCTCATTTCGTGATCTGTCGTCAGACGGTTTCGGGAATTTTGCAATGCGTTTGAGCTTTCGTAATATATTCAGACATATGGTGTCTGTAACGATGAGGTCACGCATGCCGCACGCCTTAGTCATGATGATGCCCAAATGCCCGCTTAGGCTTGCAGCTATGCTTCAACGTCTCACGGTTTCGTTGGATCTCTTGTCCGGCATGCTGATGATACCCATCCTTGAGTATACCTCGCCTCTACCGGCGCGCGGGCAAGTGATGGGCCGGCGGTCGAACGGAGGCGGGATATGGACGCATGGGCCTCAGTTGCCGATGCACCGTGAAGGCCAGGGCGGCGCAATGCTGAGACGCGCGCGCACCCTCGAAGAGTACAGGAGTGGCTGAGATATGATTCTGTCACGGTTAAGCAGAAAGGTACTTGGATGGCTCGGGCGGCCCTTACGCTCTGAGCATTCCGCCGAAGCGCTGCACCGTGAGCCGATCAGCCATGTTGTCATTCTGGACGGAACAATGTCGACGCTGGAACCCGGCCTCGAAACCCATGCCGGGCAGACGTTTCGCCTGTGTCAGGAAATGGGGCCTCAGGTTTCCGTGTTTTATGAGGCCGGCGTCCAGTGGGAAAGCTGGAAGTCTTCACTGGACGTGATGATGGGGCGGGGGATCAATCGGCAGATCCGTCGGGCCTATGGCTATCTGGCCTCGCGTTACAAACCCGGAGACCGGATTTACTTCATAGGGTATTCGCGTGGGGCCTACGGTGTTCGTAGCCTTGCGGGTGTGATCGACATGATCGGCCTGCTGAAGGCGGAACACGCGACCGAGCGGAACATCAAGCAGGCCTACCGCCACTATGAATGCAACCCGAGTGGCACGGCGGCCCGCGATTTCCGCCGCAAATTTTGCCATGAGGATGTGGCAATTGAGATGGTCGGGGTGTGGGACACGGTCAAAGCGCTTGGTCTGCGCCTACCGCTGCTATGGCGTTGGGCCGAGGAAAAGCACGCCTTCCACAATCATCAACTCGGCCGCGCAATACGCCACGGATATCACGCGATGGCCCTGAATGAGACCCGCGAGGTCTATGAACCTGTCCTGTGGAGATGCACACCAGAGTTCAAAGGCCATGTTGAACAGGTCTGGTTCCGGGGCACCCATGGCGATGTGGGTGGTCAGTTGAACGGCTATGAAGAAGCACGCGCCCTCAGCAACATCTCTCTCATCTGGATGCTGGACAAGGCCGAGCGGCATGGGCTGCCGCTGCCGGAGGGATGGCGCGCTCGTTTTCCGACCAATGCTCAGGGGGCGTCGGTTGGAACGTGGCGCGGGTGGGGCAAGATTTTTCTTCTGCGCAAAAGACGGATAGTGGGCAAGGACCAGTCCGAACACCTCCACGCCTCGGTCGCGCCGGAGGATGTGCCTGGGTGGCAACCTGAACCAGACCTACCATCCCATCCGGCGCAGTAAAATGCCGATCATGTGCCCGCGGCTCCAAGATCACTGACACTTCAATGTCAGGTTCGAACCCTTTCTAGCTAATGCCACAATGCACGAAGGTTCGGTGTTCGACTCGGAAAGTAGACATGATGAGACTAACCTTGGTTTGCCCAAGGTTTGTAGCACAAGACTTTCCGACCGTTTTGACGATAAACATCACTTCGTCGTTTAGGTTGGACGCGGATGGCAGGGAATAGAGAAGCTGTCGTTACCCTACGCTACAAATATGGTACGAAGGTAGACAGACAAAAGTTATGGAGCAAGCAAGGTGTTTGCAGGATCGGTCTTGGGTTTCGTCTTTTCGATCTGCGCATTTTGTGAAATCGGGTACGGCCATCTTGTGGCGGAAGTTGAAAGAACACAGTCAACGCCGTTTTTAGATGACGTAATAATTTTTCAATTCTCTACTTCGAACGGCTACAAGCCCCAGGTGCCCAATTTATCCGGGAAATGGTATGCGACCCTTCGATGTAGTTTTGGGTCTGGTCGTTATATCTACTATTTTGAACAAACGCGAAACGGTAGGCTTTCCGGTAAATCACGGGGTGTGAGCTTCGGCGTTAAAAACATAACGGGCTTTTTGGTAACCGGAAGCTTTTCCGCCACAAGTTTCGAGTTTTTTGAGCAAGTCAGCGAAGGTTATTTCTTAGAGGTGTCAGGTTCGACCCGGTTGGCGGGAGGGTACATTTTCGCCACTTACAAGAACACGAGGACTGACAATGAATGTAGTTTGCGAATGAAGAAGATGAGAGATCAAAGACTCATAGAACACTGATGCATGCCTACAATAGCTGTGTAATTCTAGCTGCGATCAGCCGACCTCTGCAGGCTGGGCCTGTTAAATCGACGCAACCATTTGCACCGCCGCAACGAACAGCAACTTCGTCCGCACATCCGACGTCCCGGTCTAAAACACCCTCGCAAAGAGCTGCGAGGGTGTTTTTCTCGTAAGCGCCCGTTACGCCTAGCGATGTTTTGGCTTCGCAACACTTCCGAAAAGAGGCTCGGAGAAACCGCGCGCCCTTCCCTCATTCCAGAATAGAAATATGGTTCTGGCGTTCCCAATCACCGACGGCGGTCGCGGCGCGAGCTCATAGGTTGGAAGGCCACGCCCACATGCGCCTCGCAATAGGGCTTGCCTGCTTCAACCGGCAGGCCGCAGAACCAAAAATCCTCGGTTGCGGGGTCGCCTACGGGCCATTTGCAGGTCTTTTCGGTCAGCTCCATCAGCGTCAGCTTCTTGGCTTTCTTCTCAACCTCGTTGACCTTGGCCAGCGCCTCGGGGCTGATCTCATTCGCCGAAGGCTGCGGCGGCAGAGGTTGACCCGCCGGGATGATCTGACGGCGAGCGGGAACGGCAGGTTTCGCCTCGGTTGCCGGGGCAGGAGCGGGGCGTGCGGGTTCGGTCTTTGGTGCGGGCTTTGGTTTCGCCTCGGCCTTGGGCGCGGGGACCGGTTTTTCCTTGGGCTCGGCCTTGGCGGGCGTTGCACCGGTTGCGCGGTTGGACAGGCCCAGACGGTGGACCTTGCCGATCACCGCATTGCGGGTCACGCCGCCCAGTTCCTTGGCGATCTGGCTGGCCGACTGGCCCTCGCCCCACATTTTCTTCAGCAGTTCTACGCGCTCGTCAGTCCAGGACATCGGTTGCCTTTCAAAAGCGGAAAGCGGCCCCGGATTCGGGCCGCCTTGGGAATTCGTCTCAGCGCCCTATTTTAATCACTGCGGGCCGAGTTACAAGCGGTCTTCGAATCAGTTAAGAGGCTCTCATGCAGAATCTTATGGATCAGGACGCGCGCCGGTTTGGCGCGGTCAATTGGATGGGCCTCTACACGCTGGCCAAACGCGAAACCCTGCGCTTTATGGCGGTGTGGACCCAGACCTTGCTGGCCCCGCTGGTGACGGCTGGATTGTTTCTGTTGATCTTCACTATTGCCATCGGTCCAAGCCGGCCTGACGTTATGGGTGTGCCGTTTCTGATCTTTCTGGCGCCCGGTATCATGATGATGACGGTGATCCAGAATGCCTTCGCCAATACCTCGTCCTCGATGGTGATCTCGAAAGTTCAGGGGAACATCGTGGATACCCTTATGCCGCCGCTGTCCCCGCTAGAGATCCTGCTTGGCTATTTGGCAGGCGGCATTGCGCGCGGCGTTCTGATCGCTTGTGTCGTGGCCCTCGCGTTTCTGGTGTTTCTGTCGATTGCGCCGCAGAACCTTTTCATCACCCTGATTTTCGTCATCTTGGGCGGGGCCTTCATGGGCGCGCTGGGCCTGTTTGCCGGGATTTTTGCTAATAAATTCGACCAGATGGCGGCGATCACCAACTTCATCGTCACGCCCTTGGCCTTCCTGTCGGGTACCTTCTACTCGGTCGAGGCGCTGCCTCCGATGCTGAACAAACTTAGCCATCTGAATCCGGTTTTCTATCTGATTGACGGTCTGCGCTATGGGATGATCGGAGTGTCCGACGGCTCTCCGTGGCTGGGAATGGCAGTTTGCACCGGGGCGACGCTGTTCGTCGGTGCGGTGACCTGGCAGATGTTACGGACGGGCTACCGGCTCAAGGCCTGACGGTGAATGGTTTCGCGCCAGACCAGAATCAACGCGCCTGTCAGGATTATGGATGAGCCGATGATACTGATCCGATCCGGGATCACGCTAAAGATCGCAAAGTCGTAGAACGCCGCGAAGATCAATGTGGCATAGCTGATGGGCGCAACGAACGAGGCATCGGCGCGGGCCATTCCGTTGACGAAACAGGCCTGTGCGCAGGCCATCAACCCCCCGATTCCGGCCAAAGCTGCCCATTGTGCAGGGGTCGGCGCCTGCCACACGGCAATCACCGCGACCGAGGCGATGGTCAGGCCCAATCCGTTGTTCACCAAAAGAATCTGGATCGGAATCTCGCGGCCCGAGAGTTTTTTGATGAAAATCAGCTCCATCCCGATCACCACGGCCGCCGTCAGGGCCAACAGGGCGGCCGGTTGGAAACTGGCAGGCGTCGGGCGCAAGAGAATCAGTGCCCCGGTTAAAGCCACCGCTGCGGCCAGCCAACGCCAAGGGCCGACACCTTCTTTCAGCAGCGGGATGGCCAGAACCATCGCAAAAACCGGGTTAAGGAAGGAAATCGCCGTGGCGTCCGCGATCGGGATATAAGCGACGGATGCAAACATCAGCGTGATCCCCAGCCATCCGAAACTGGTGCGGCCGATATGTAGCCCCCAATGAGGGCGCCTCAGCGCCGGTCGTAGAACAGCCGTGGCGGTCACGATCACCACAAAAGCAAACAGAAACCGCCCGTGGCTGATCTGCATCGGATGCAGCGCAGGACCAAGCGTGTCTGTCCCCAACGCTTTGGCCAGCAATGTCGTACCCGCCAGCAGGGCGCTGGCGGCAAAGATCAACAGGGCCGCAAGGGGCGGATTCTGAGGTGTAGGCGTCATGGTCAAGCGGTGCGCCACAGGAATTGAAATAGCAAGCGTGAAATGGCGGCTTCTCATCTCATTGTGAAATTTCAGGACTTTCCAATTATTGGTCTTCCCAGACAGGTCGAACCTCGCTATACGAGCCGCCATGATCAAAACCGCACATATCCTGCGCCTCCGACGCCGACGCCTGACCGCGTAACCGGCCCGTTTGATCTATTTGCGCTGACCAAATCCGCGCATTCTCCACCAAATCAGTTGACGACCATGGCCCCGGTGTATCACTCACAGGGCTTAAGCTATCTTAAAAGGATGATCCGATGATCCCGTCCGTTCTGCCGACCTATAACCGTGCGCCCCTGACTTTCGTGAAGGGCGAAGGCGCCTGGCTGACCGAGGCGGATGGCCGACGTTTTCTGGATCTCGGAGCAGGCATCGCGGTGAACGCGCTGGGCCACGCGCATCCGGCGCTTGTGAACGCGCTGACCGAGCAGGCACACGCGCTGTGGCATGTCTCGAACCTCTACCACATTCCGCAGCAGCAGGCGCTGGCCGACAAGCTGGTCGAGCATACCTTCGCCGACACGGTGTTCTTTACCAACTCGGGCACCGAGTCCTGCGAACTGGCCGTGAAAATGGCCCGCAAGTATTTCTATGACAAAGGCCAGCCCAAGAAGGTCGAGATAATCACCTTCGATGGCTCCTTCCACGGCCGCTCCTCGGCAGGCATCGCCGCCGCCGGGTCCGAGAAGATGACCAAAGGCTTCGGCCCCTTGCTGCCCGGCTTCGTGCATCTCACGTTCGGAGATCTCGATGGCGTCACCAACGCGATTACCGAAAAAACAGCGGCAATCATGATCGAGCCGGTGCAAGGCGAGGGCGGCATTCGCCCCGTTCCCGACGCCGAACTCAAGGCCTTGCGTCAGATATGCGACGAACACGGCCTGTTGTTGATCCTTGACGAGGTCCAGTGTGGCGTGGGCCGGACCGGTAAGCTCTTTGCCCATGAATGGGCGGGTATCACGCCGGATATCATGATGGTCGCCAAAGGCATCGGCGGAGGCTTCCCTTTGGGCGCGGTGCTGGCCACGGAAGACGCCGCCAGCGGCATGACCGCAGGCACTCATGGATCGACCTACGGAGGAAACCCGCTAGGTTGCGCAGTTGGCTGTACCGTGATCGACCAGGTCGCCACGCCTGCCTTCCTCGAAGGTGTCAACCGCAAGGCAGGCCTGTTGCGCCAGAAACTCGAAGGCTTGGTGGCCGACCACCCCGAGGTTTTCGATGAGGTGCGGGGAACCGGCCTGATGCTGGGCCTGAAATGCAAAGCGACAAATATCGACGTCGTCAACGCAGGCTATGACAACGAGGTCATCACGGTTCCCGCCGCCGACAACGTCATTCGCCTGCTGCCGCCACTGACCCTGACCGAGGACGATATCGCCCAGGCGATGATCCGCCTCGACAAGGCCGCAACGCAAATCGAAGCCAATTTGGCCACCGCCTGATCCTTCTTCTGTTCACAAATACCTCGGGGGCACCGCCCCCGACCGTTGATAGCCAAGAGCAAAACGATATGAACCATTTCCTTGATATCCACAAAACCGGCGCAGCAGACCTGCGCAACATGATTGATCAAGCGGGCGCGATGAAACAGGCCCGCCTTGGACGGCCAAAAGCCGCGCTGGATGATGAACAGCCGCTCAAAGACCATATGGTTGCGCTGATCTTCGAAAAACCCTCGACCCGGACGCGCGTGTCCTTTGATGTCGGTGTACGTCAAATGGGCGGCCAGACGATGGTTCTGTCTGGCAAGGACATGCAACTTGGCCATGGCGAAACCATCGCCGACACGGCCCGTGTCCTGTCACGCTATGTGGACATGATCATGATCCGCACCTTTGACGAGACCGTCTTGACCGAGATGGCCGAATACTCGGACGTGCCCGTGATCAACGGCCTGACCGACCGCACCCATCCCTGTCAGATCATGGCCGATATCCTAACCTACGAAGAACACCGCGGCCCGATTGCGGGTAAAAAGGTGGTCTGGACCGGCGACGGCAACAATGTATGCGCCTCGTTCCTACACGCGGCTGGGCAGTTTGGTTTTGACCTGACCTTCACCGGCCCGGCACAGTTCGACCCCGAGGAAGAATTCATGGGTTTTGCCCGTCAGAAGGGCTCGCAAATCGTCGTTGAACGTGATCCCTACAAGGCTGTTAAGGGCGCAGATATGGTGGTTGCCGACACCTGGGTCTCGATGCATGACAGCCAATCCGCGAAAGAGCGTCGCCACAACATGCTGCGCCCCTATCAGGTCAATACAGAGCTGATGTCTCACGCCAAGCCGGACGCGTTGTTTATGCATTGCCTGCCCGCCCACCGCGAGGAAGAGGCTACATCTGAGGTGATGGACGGCCCGAACTCCGTGATCTTTGATGAGGCAGAAAACCGCCTTCACGCGCAAAAGGCAGTGATGCGGTGGTGTCTGGGCGTTTAAGCCCGTCTCAGCACGTCCCAAACACGCAGTTTGGTGAGCGCCCGCCCGCTCGCCAATAGCACCAAAACGCATAGGGCTGTCTTGGTCATGATCTCCATCGTGCCCTCAATCAGCATTGCATGCACAACGCTGCCGACGATCGTCACAGAAGCTAGCGTCGTATGCGTTAACCGCCAGACGCGAAACCGCAAGGCCAAGCGCTGTCGGTAGATACCCAGAAACGCCGTGGAAAAAGCGGCCCACATCGCTATCACACCCCACGCGGAAAACGGGGTCGCTGAGACGAAGAGCAACGCATCCACCACATCCGGAGGGCTGGTAATCCAAAGGCCGCCAACATGGATAAAGATCGCCACGATCAACGCAATCCCGATCCATCTATGCGCGCGACGGCTGGTCATCGGGGCAAGTCCTGGCAAAATCCTGGCCGCCAGTAGAGGTTGAAGCAACAACAACCCAAGGCTCAGAACTCCGGAAAACCCTGCTAGGATGTAGATGGGGTCACGCCAAGCGAGATAAGGGCTGGTTGCAGCCGCAACCAACGGAACAAGCAACGCCGCCCCAATCCCCAGCCAAATCAGAGCGCTGCGGATCACGTGGTTCAGGCAGGTTGGAGCACGAAATGTGCGGCCAGAGTTTTATCTTTCGCGCTGGACATCACGGGCCGCAGGAACACCGTCTGAAACTCACCGCTGTCATAGGCCAGATGCCCATGCGGTTGCCCGAAGGCAGGCACGATCTGCGGCATCTCCAGCCGAAACTCGCCATTGGCGTCGGTCAAGGTCGCCCCGTGGCTGTGAGGATCGCGCTCATGCCCTTCGGTCGTGTGTGCCCAGATCTGGATGCGTTGACCGGGCAGGGGCGCTCCGTCTCCGGCGCGTCGCACGGTGCCCGTCATCCAGAACCCTCCGCCACCGATCCTGTCGACGATCGGCGCGCCGGGGCGATAGTTGTTGGACCCACCGCGCATCGAAGGGGTCGCAGCGAGCCCGCTGGCGTGCGCTCCCCCCGATAAACTCGTCGCGAGGGTGCCAATGCCGGCAACTAGAAGAGACCGGCGGGTTATATGAAGGCGCGTCATGGAAACTCTCCTGTCATGTGGCCCACATTCTACCCCGACCTGACAGGCGGGGTTCGCCTATTCCAAAATATAGCACGCTTGTTTGGAAAACCGAGCGCGCGGTCCAAGCGTGGACGATTTAATGTTCACGGCTATGTGAGGGTGCATGGCCCACCGAACTTCAACGAACCAGACGCCGCACCAAGTATCTGCATAGTTGCGCGATACATGTCGTGAACTCTGCGCTACAGTGCATTCAGGAACGTTAGAAAGTTAGTCCGTCCGACCAAAGGAGATCAGGCATGAGCTGGAACCCGACTCACACCCCCGACTGCGTCACGGAAAACCCGGCGCTTGAGACGTTGATCATCCCGCGTGCCCGTGATCTGGGCGGGTTCGAAGTGCGCCGGGCGCTGCCATCGGTCGAACGCCAACTGGTCGGGCCGTTCATCTTCTTCGATCAGATGGGTCCAGCCGAGTTCATCACCGAAGGCGGCATAGATGTCCGCCCGCATCCTCACATCGGGCTGGGGACGGTGACCTATCTGTATCAGGGCGAGTTCGAACATCGGGACAGTCTGGGCACCCACCAAATGATCTACCCCGGTGAGGTCAACTGGATGGTCGCCGGTCGCGGCGTGACCCACTCTGAACGCACAAGTGCTGAGACGCGCGTCCGCGAAAACAAGCTATTCGGGATCCAGACCTGGATCGCCTTGCCCGAAGCGCATGAGGATATGGCACCGGATTTTGAGCATCACAAACAAGGCGCGCTGCCCCATATTCAGGACAAAGGCGTCAGCGCCCGCCTGATCCTCGGCTCGGCCTATGGTGAGACAAGCCCGGTCACCATGCTGTCCGAGACATTCTATCTGGATGTCCAACTGGACTCTGGTGCCTCGTTCCCGCTGCCGGACGACCATGAGGATCGGGGCGTCTATGTCACCGAAGGCTCAGTCGAGATTGCGGGCGACAAATTCGAGGCAGGGCGCATGATGGTTTTCCGTCCGGGCGACAAGCTCTCGGTCACGGCCGGGCCGATGGGCGCGCGGCTTATGTTGCTCGGCGGCGCGACCCTCAACGAAGAGCGCTATATCTGGTGGAATTTCGTGTCCTCGTCGAAGGAAAAGATCGAGCACGCGACGCGCGAATGGAAGAACGCCGACTGGGCGAACGGAGCCTTCCACCTGCCGCCCGGCGATGATCAGGAGTTCATTCCAATCTCGCCGGAACTGGAGCGCACCAAACCCAGACTGGCCCGCTGAACGCCACGTTACCCCGCTCTGGGCTTGCCCCGACACGCCAACCCGGTGATCCTTCCGGCAACGGAGGGATCACCATGAAGATCGTCATTGCAGGTGCGGGTAGTATCGGCTGCTATTGCGGCGCGCTGTTGGCTGATGCTGGGCATATGGTTACTCTGCTGGGCCGCGCCCGCGTCTTGGACCCGATCCGAGAGCAGGGGCTGACGGTCACCGATTTCTCGGGTCTCACTCTTACGATTCCGGACACATCTCTGACGCTCAGCACAGATCCCAGCTGTTTGGCCGAAGCCGATCTGATCGTCGTCACAGTGAAATCAGGCGCAACCGAAGACATAGCGGCACTGATCGCTGCGCACGCTTCGCAGTCGGCTCCGGTCCTTTCGTGGCAAAACGGGATGGAGAACGCCCGAACCCTGCGCGCGGCATTGCCTAACCACGATGTTCGCGCGGGGATGGTGCCTTTCAACGTGGTTCCAAACCGACCGGCCACCTATCACCGTGCCACGTCCGGGGACATTGTCATCCAAGCGGGGCCCGGGTCCTTGGCCGAACAGCTGACCAGCGCCCGGCTTCCAATCACCGAGAGCGACGAGATCGAGGCCGTTCAATGGGGCAAGCTCGTCATCAACCTCAACAACGCGCTGAATGCCCTATCTGGCCTTACGTTGGTCGAACAACTGACGGACCGCAATTGGCGTCGCCTGATGGCAGATCAGATGACCGAGGCGCTTTCAGTTCTTAAAGCCGCCGGTCACCCGGTTACCTCGACCACGCCGCTGCCCGCGTGGATGACGCCGCATGTCCTGCGCCTGCCGACACCTCTGTTCAAGCGCATCGCGTCTAAAATGCTGACCATCGACCCCAGTGCGCGAACCTCGATGGCCTATGACCTCAGCGCCGGCCGCCCCACGGAAATCGACAGCCTGCAAGGCGAAATCATCCGCCTAGGCGAGTCCCTAAACAGACCAACCCCGATAAACAGCCGGGTTGCCGAATTGATCCGTGCAACCCCCACAGAACCCATGCGGCCTGCTCAGATCAGACCCTGATCCGCTCTTCATCTGGCTAAAAATATCCCGGAGCGCGAGGCAGAGCCTCGCAAATCCCCAGCTTACCCAAATGCGGTCAGCATCCAGAATATCACGGCGGACAACACAGCCGCTGCCGGAACGGTCACCACCCAAGCGGCCACGATCGTCATGAAATGCGAGCGGCGAACCAGCTTGCGCCGCTGATGCTCTTCCCGTGCCAGTCGCTGCTCGGGCGGGCGTTGGCGGTTGGAGTGTGCCCAGCGTCGGTCGGAATGCCATTCACGATAGAAGCCAACGCCAAAAACGGCGCCCACGGTGATGTGGGTCGAGCTGACCGGCAGTCCCAACCAACTGGCCAGGATCACGGTGATAGCCGCAGACAGCGCGACGCAGAAGGCGCGCATCGGGTTCAGCTTGGTGATCTGACTGCCCACCATTCGGATCAGTTTAGGCCCGAAAAGGAACAGACCGAATGAAATCCCGAAGGCTCCGATCACCATGACCCATGTGGGAATGGTGACTTTGGCGGCAAAATCTCCGAACTCGGCTGCGTGCACGATAGCGGCCAGAGGGCCGACCGCATTCGCCACGTCATTGGCCCCATGCGCAAAGCTGAGGAAGGTCGCAGAAATTACCAGAGGCAACCCGAACAGAGTCTTCAGCGACCGCGTGCGGTTCTCCAGCCCTTGCGCGCGGCGACGCACCCAAGGCACCGTCACGGCCCATGCCAGCAGACCGGCGGCCAAACCGATCAGAACGGCAGTGTTCAGATCAATCGCAACGATTTTCTTCAGCCCCTTCACCGCCAGATAGGTGGCGAACGCACCGGCCATCAGCCCCACGAGGATGGGCACCCAGCGCTGCGCGGCTGCAATCTTGTCGTCCTGATATTGGATTTTGGCTTTGATCAGCGCCAAAAACAAAGCCGCAATCACGCCGCCCAGAACCGGAGAGATCACCCAGCTGGCCGCGATCGCCCCCATGGTGCCCCAGCTGACCGCGCTCAGCCCTGCCGCAGCGACGCCAGCACCCATGACTCCGCCTACGACAGAATGGGTGGTCGAAACAGGCGCGCCCAGCCAAGTCGCAAGATTGACCCACATGGCCGAGGAGATGAGCGCCGCCATCATCGCCCAGATGAACACATTGCTGTTCTGAACTGAGGCCGGATCAATGATCCCCTTGGAGATGGTTGAGACCACATCCCCACCCGCCAGCAACGCGCCTGCGCTTTCGGCAATGGCCGCGATGGCAATCGCGCCCCCCATGGTCAGGGCATTTGCACCAACGGCCGGGCCCATGTTGTTGGCAACGTCGTTGGCGCCGATATTGATTGCCATATAGGCCCCGAACGCGGCCGCTGCGACGACGATCACGCCGCCATCCGCCTGTCCGAACAGAACCGCCGCCGTCAGCCCGGCCAGTGCCATGAAGGCCAGAGCGATGCCCGGCGCCAGCAAGGGGCGGGCGACATGCGCATTTGCTGTCTCGACCCGCGAGATGCGATGCAGGTCGCTGTCCAGCGCTTTCCAGCGCGGTTTGGAGTTCGTGTTCGACATGGGTGTGATAAGGTCCAAAAAGATTGACGCCGGTCCCTACAGGTTTAACGACCTGAGGGCAACCATGACGCCACTTGACCTTTAAAGATGCCTTAGAAGGGCCTTGAGTTCAGGCTCATCCACACGTTCAGCGGCAATCTTCGGCGTCACCCAGCTCCGCTGACGCTGATCTGCTTCGGGGAAGTCATCCAGCAGTTTCGTCACGCGCAGATGATACACGCTGGTCAACACCGCCTCGACCGAGCCGTCTTTGAGGACTTTGTCATAGGTGAAATGACCCACCGGCTCTTTTTTGGCTTTGGCCTCGCGAACGCCAGCCTCTTCCCAGGCCTCTTGCAGGGCAGTTCCGGCACCGTCCAACCCGTCGATCGGCCAGCCTTTGGGAATGATCCAGCGCCCGGTGTCGCGGCTGGTCACCAAAAGAACCTCGTGGCCCGATTTGGTCTGACGCGTACAGAGGGCGGCCACCTGCACGCGCTTGGGTCGCTGTATCATGGGTCGTCCGACCTCATCCCAGATTCTCTGCAACTGCGCTTTCATTGTTCTGCCGCTCGGAAAACATCTTACCTCAATGCATGTTCAGATAGTCGTCGGAATAGATGAATGCAACGAAACCCCGAAAAAACGTCTTTTCTAAGGGGTTTGGCGGCAATTTTGTCGCAATTTGGGGTAATTCGGCAAAATTCGGTGCTTGGTGATGCCTCAGCCGGGCCTTCGTTTGGCCCGCAACGTCGGATCGGCCAGTGTTGGATCTTCGGGCCAAGGGTGTTTGGGGTATTGCGCGCGCATGTCCTTGCGCACATCCGCGTAAGAGCCAGCCCAGAACCCCGGCAGGTCGCGGGTAATCTGAATCGGGCGCTGTGCTGGGGACAGCAGGGTGATCTTCAGCGGTGTGCCTCCCACCACCGGATGGCGCGTGACACCGAACAGCTCTTGCAGGCGCACCGAGATTTCAGGCGCATTGCCGCCGTAGTCGATGGGAACCTTGCGGCCAAGTGGGGTGACGAAGGATCCCGGCGCACGGCGGTCCAGCTCTTGCGTCTGCGCCCAGTCCAAACGGGCCCGCAGCGCGGGCAGCAGGTCAAAGCGCTTCCAGTCCTCTGCACTGCGCACGCCCGAGAGCATCGGCAGCAGCCAATCTTCCACTGTTTCGATCAGCCCTTGGCCCGAGAAGTCGGGCAGGTCGACCCCATCGGCACGCACCAGTTCGACCCGTGCGGCCAGCCGGGCGGCTGCTCCCTCCAACCGCAGCCCCAGATCGCGCACGCCGTCCAACATGGCACGGGCGATCGCGTCTTCGGGAACGTCTTTCCAGATCCGGTCCTCTAGCGTGATTGCGCCGAGGCGTTCTTGCCGCCGTGCAATGACCCGTCGGTCGCGTTTTGACCAAGCGCAGGTGGTCTCCCATCCGATCTGATCTGCAAACAGGTCTCGGACTTCGTCGTCGCTGATTTGTACAGCCATGCGCGCCTTTGCCTCGCGCGGATTGCCGTCCGTATCTATGACCACCAAATAGGACGCGCCGGCCAGCGTATCGCCACTGTCCAGTACAACACCCTTACCGCCTGACAGCACATAGCGCGGTGCCTCGCCCTTGCGCCTTTGGCCAATGCGGTCGGGATAGGCCAGCGCGGCCATGGAGGCAGGGCTGAGGTTTTCAGCGACAGATCCGGCCTGCGCTCGCAACCGTTTGGCCTCGGCCTTCACCCGGTCCAACACGCCCATATTGACCTGCCAGACCCGGTTGCGCTGAAACGTACGGGCGTCGCGCAGAGCCTCAAGCCGCAAGGACAGGTCAACCGGAGCGCCCTTCAGCGTATCACGTTCCGCCATCAGTGCGGCCAGAGGGGCTGCCTGCGCCCCCGCCGTAACCAGCATATGACCCAAGCGGGGATGCAAGGGCAGGGCAGCCAATGCACGCCCATGATCCGTGATCCGCCCCTTGCCATCCAAAGCGCCCAGTAAGGTCAGCAGCGCCTGCGCCTCAGCCAGAGCGCCCTCGGGCGGAGCCGTCAGAAATGCCAGATCGCTGGCCTCAGCGCCCCATAGCGCCAGCTCTAGCGCAAGTCCGGTCAGGTCGGCTGCCTCAATCTCGGCGGGCGGGTAAGCGGCCAATGCGCCTTCTTCGCCCTTTGACCACAACCGATAGCACAGCCCGTCCGAAACCCGGCCCGCCCGCCCTGCGCGCTGGGTTGCCTCGGCCCGCGTGACCCGTTCTGTCACCAGCCGCGACATGCCCGAGCCGGGATCGAACCGCGCCCGTCGTGCCTGTCCCATATCAACCACGACGCGGATATCGGGGATCGTCAGCGAGGTTTCGGCAATCGAGGTTGCCAGCACCACCTTCCGTCCACTTTCAACCGGCGCGATCGCCGCACGCTGGGCAGCAAAGGGCATGGCCCCAAAGAGAGGGCGCACAACGCAATCCTGTGGTAATCGCCCGGACAGTGCGCTTTCTGCGCGGCGGATCTCACCCTCGCCCGGAAGGAACACGAGGATACCGCCGCCGATGGCGCGGCTGTCCCGTTCGGCCTTAACGACCAGATCAATCAACGCATCCAGCCGCCGGGCCTGCGTACCTAATGGCTTTTCCAACCACCGCGTTTCAACCGGATAGCTGCGACCTTCCGAGGTCACCAGCGGCGCCTCTATCAACCTCCCCACAGGATCTGCATCCAGCGTCGCCGACATGGCCAGCAGGATCAGGTCATCCCGCAGGGCTCCGGTCACCTCAAGACACAGGGCCAGCCCCAGATCGGCGTTCAAAGAGCGTTCGTGGAACTCATCGAAAACAACCGCCCCGACGCCGGGCAGGTCGGGCTCAGATTGCAACATGCGAGTCAGGATGCCTTCGGTAACCACCTCGATCCGGGTGGATTTCGACACTTTCGCATCGCCTCGGACGCGGTAACCTACCGTTTGCCCGGTGCGTTCGCCCAGCGTTTCGGCCATACGTTCGGCTGCGGCGCGGGCGGCCAGCCGCCGGGGTTCCAGCATCACGATCCGACCGGCGCAAAGTCCGGCCTCTAGCATCGCCAGAGGCACCCGCGTCGTCTTGCCCGCACCCGGCGGGGCCTGCAGCACGGCGCGACCATGGGTTCTCAGGGCCTCCAGCAAGTCCGGAAGGGCGTCATCTATCGGCAAACGGCTCATGCGGCCTTATCGCCAAAGCGGGACCCAACGTCCAGAAGCAGCGCAGTTAATCCCGCAGGGCCTCTGGACAAACCACTCGCTGGGCATTCATCTAGGGCGAATTCTAGAGGGACCGGACGGATGGACATAGCTGACTTGGGCGACAGGATATTGCGGGGCGAGCGTCGGGCTTTGGCGCGTGCGATTACCTTGGTCGAAAGCCAGCGGGAAGATCACCGGGCGCAGGCGACCGAGTTGTTGGCCCATCTGGCGCACTCCGGGCGGCAATCCCTTCGGATCGGCCTGTCGGGTACGCCGGGTGTCGGCAAGTCCACATTCATCGAAAGCTTTGGTATGATGCTGATTGGGCAAGGGCTGCGCGTGGCGGTTCTGGCTGTGGATCCCAGCTCGGCCCGCTCGGGTGGGTCCATTCTGGGCGACAAAACCCGGATGGAGCGTCTGAGTCGCGAGAAAAACGCCTTTATCCGCCCATCTCCCAGCCAGAGCCACCTTGGCGGCGTCGCCCGCCGCACCCGCGAGGCCATCGCCTTGTGCGAGGCAGCGGGTTACGACGTCGTCTTGATCGAAACCGTGGGCGTCGGCCAGTCCGAAACCGTGGTTTCGGAGCTGTCGGACCTGTTCCTGCTGCTGCTGGCCCCGGCAGGCGGGGATGAGTTGCAAGGCGTGAAGCGCGGTATCATGGAGATGGCCGACATCATCCTGATCAATAAGGCCGACGGAGACCTGAAGGCAACCGCAACCCGCACCTGCGCCGACTACGCCGGTGCCCTGCGCCTGTTGCGCAAACGGCCTCAGGACCCCGAAGGTTTCCCGAAGGCGATGGCTGTTTCTGCGGTTGAAGAACATGGGCTGGACAAAGCATGGGCGGAAATCCAGAGCTTGACCGATTGGCGGCGCGAAGCAGGGCACTGGCAATCCAACCGCGCCGCACAAGCCCGCTACTGGTTCGATCAGGAGGTGCGGCATTCGCTACTTGCACGCCTCGAAACGGCCCAGGCCAAGGCGCAGATGGCGCAGCTTGATGCCGAGGTATCCCAAGGTCGCCTCAGCCCCGCTGCAGCCGCCGAGAAAATGCTGGCGAGTCTGGTCTGATGCCGCTTTCACCTTTTCCAAAATACGCGCGCCGCAGGTGTGGCTCGGCGGGCCGTTCCGTTGCAAGAGGTTTCGGAAAAGAATCCGTCCGCCGTGTCTTGACCCTTCCAGCGATTCCCACTACACGCATCCAACCAGTTTTCGGGCGCGACTTCGGGTTGTGCCCCTTGTGATTTGGCCGCAGGCGTTTTGCCGGGCCTCCAGAAACAAAGGAAGAAACCATGTCGCGCCGTTGCGAACTGACCGGAAAAGGCCCGATGACTGGCAACAATGTCAGCCACGCCAAAAACAGAACTCGTCGTCGTTTTCTGCCGAACCTGAATGACGTTACCCTGCAGTCCGAGACCCTGGGTCGTGGCGTCAAGCTGCGTATCTCGGCAGCTGCTCTGCGCTCGGTCGACCACCGTGGTGGTCTGGACGCGTTCCTGGCAAAAGCCAAGGACGAAGAGCTGTCGGCAAACGCTCTGAAAGTGAAAAAGGAAATCGCTAAGGCCCAAGCCGCGGCCTAAGTCCTTACACTTAACAGAATTCCAAAGCCTCGAACCTAGCCGGTTCGGGGCTTTTTCATTTGGAAACGATTGGCAACGGTTGTGCTCGTCCGGGAAACAAAATCCTCTTGAGTGATCTTGTTCACAGACAAAGCCGCCCTATTTTTGACATTATTGGTTTATCAACAACGAGTGTTGTCCAATGTCATTTAAGAGTTTTTATTTCTTTCTTTTGCTGAGTAAGCTGGCAAGTAAGACAATTTCCGCATGTTCCCGGATGCAGCGCCGGGTTAACCGGTCTCATACCAGCCTCACAAAGGGAACCGTAAAGCGGCGCGGTCTGGAATACTGAAGCGATTTCGGGCGCGACGGTTTGGCGCTTGAAGCTTGTTTGCGCAGCGGCCTATATCCAGGCCGAATGAAACGTTTCGTGCCTCGAATCCTTCCAGTTGTGATGTGCCTGTTGGTTGTTCTGACAGGGCAGGGATTGGCCGTTTCGCGCGGAGTTGACCGCGCAGTAGGCCAAATGGTGCTGTGTACGGGCACAGGACCCGTTGTCGTCTATATGGATGAGGAGGGGCAGCCGACAGCGCCTCCGCACTATTGTCCGGACTATGCTTTGGCTCTGCTTGGGGCAGTTCATCCGCATCCTCCGGTCGTACCTGATGCGCCGCTGATGCGTGGTGTTCAGCCGCTCAGCCGCGATGAAAACTTGATCGCGCTGCCTTTGCCGCGGAAACCGGCGCGGGCCCCTCCGGTGAAGGTCTGATTCCCTTTCGATACAAATCAGACCAAAAGAAATAGGAGAGGCGCGATGTCCCTCAAATCCACTCTGTTCGCAACACTGGCCGGTTGTGTGTTGGCCGTTCCAGCCTTTGCCGCCGATATCATCGTTGTGGACGACGCATACGCTCGGTCGTCTGGTAAGGCAGCCAAGGCGGGTGCGGCCTTTATGGTGATACAGAACACCAGTGATACCGATGATCGCCTGATCAGTGCGACTTCGGACGTATCGGCTCGGGTCGAGCTGCACACTCATATGATCGACGATGCGGGCGTGGCCAAGATGGTGCATGTCGAGGAAGGCTTTGTGATTCCAGCGGGTGAGAGCTTAGCGCTAAAACGCGGGGGCGCCCATGTGATGTTCATGGGGCTGAAGGACCCGTTTGAGCAAGGCGAGATGCTGCCTCTTACCTTGGTTTTTGAAAAAGCAGGTGAGGTCGTGATTGAGATTCCGGTTGATCTGGAACGCCAGGACAAGCACGGCCATGACAACCACGGGTCGCATTCGAACTAGGTGAATGCCTGTCTTCGGGCCGCATTGCGGCCGTCATCCATGCGTAAGGCCGGGCACAGAGCCCGGCCTTTTGCGTCCCTAGGCTGGTGTTGGCACTTTAGCGATTGATGGTTTTCATGCCGACCCGGTCGCTGGCGTTGTGCAGACGGGTGGCCAGCCAGAACATCACGGCTGCAATCGCAAGTGCTGAAAAGGCGATGGCCCATCCCAGTGCGATCAATGCAACGGCTGGCCATATCATCAGCACCAGTCCAATGATGAGGGCTGCAATCCCTGACCCGCGCATCGAGCCGCGTTGAGGGTCGCGCTCATTCATTTGTTGCGAAGCGGCCAACGAGCCGATGCCGATGATCAATGCCCAGGCACCTAGCAGGAAGAAGGCCAGCTTGACGGTGCCTTCGGGCCATATCAGCAGAACGAGGCCGATCAGAACAGCGCCGATGGCCGCCCCGCCCAACAGCCCGCGACGACCAACCCCCAACAGAGTCAACCCGCCGTCGATGATCAACAGTGCCCCAACCAGCCGTAGCAACAGCGCGATGCTGCCGGAAGGCCAGAACAGCGCGGCGATGCCAACCGCACCCGCCAGTACCCCACGTATCAGGAACGTCCACCACAGGCTTGAGAGTTGCGCGCTCAGCCTGTCACGCTCTGTCAAGCTGTCACCGTCCAGAATCTCGCCGGTTTGTGGGTTTTGGTCGGTCATTTTACGGCCTCTTGAAAAAACCTTGTTGAAATAGAGCGGGGTCGTCCCGCTATATCGTTCGCACTAGGTTTGGGTCTGTAGCAAGCGATCAACCCATTTTGGCACAGTTTCGGACGCTTTGCCCAGCAGATGGTCTCCGAAGCCTCCGCCCGTCGGCTCCAGATTGATCTCGATTGTTTGCGCCCCAACTGCTTGAGCTTCGTGAACAAAAGCCGCCGCCGGATAGACTTGGCCTGATGTGCCGATCGCAGCGAAGATCGTGGCGGAGGCGAGGTGATCGAAAATCTCTTCCATATGATAGGGCATTTCCCCAAACCAGACCACGTCAGGGCGTGCGGTAGGGGCGTCGCAGGCCGGGCAGGGCTCGCCCACCTCCATCTCAGGCGGTGCTGTCCAGCGGTGGCCACAGGATGCGCAGAGCGCGCCGGACAGTATCCCGTGCATGTGGATCACGTCCTGCGCGCCACCGGCCTCGTGCAGCCCGTCAACGTTTTGTGTGACGATCACAACCTCGCCTGGAAAATCCCGTTGCAGCCGCGCCAGCGCCTTATGCGCTTCGTTGGGTTCCACCTTGGCGGCCTGCACGCGGCGGGCGTTGTAGAACCCCTGAACCAAGGCGGGGTCGCGGGCGAAACCTTCGGGCGTTGCCACATCCTCGATCCGGTGTTGCGCCCATAGGCCGCCCTCATCGCGAAAGGTGCTGAGGCCACTTTCGGCGGAAATCCCGGCCCCGGTCAGAATGACGATCTTTTCCATATGCCCCTCACGCGCTACAGATTGGCCCATGACACATCGTATCCTCTTTGTTTGCCTGGGCAATATCTGTCGGTCTCCTGCGGCCGAGGGTGCCTTTCGCGCTCGTGCGCCCCATCACGCAACCGACAGCGCCGGGACGGCAGGCTGGCATATCGGCAAGCCGCCTTATGGCCCGATGCAATCCGCGGCAAAAGCGCGGGATATCAAGCTGGACGATCTGCGGGCCCGGCAATTCGTGGTTGAGGATTTCGAGCGGTTCGACCTGATTGTTGGAATGGACGCCGAGAACATCGCGAATATTGAGGCCCTGCGCCCGGTCGGCAATCAGACCCAAGTGCGTCTATTGACTGATTTTGCGCCTCATGCCGGCGCGGATCACGTACCTGACCCGTACTACACGCGGGATTTCGACGGCGCGCTGGATCTGATCGAAACCGCAGTTGAAGGGCTTGCTACGCATCTTGAGGGCTAGCTGTCCATCACCTTCAATTGCCCGCTGAGCCAGGGCAGCTTGGCAATGGCTGGATCGATCATCTGGCTTTGCATCAGCCGTCGCATCATGCCCGAAACCTCTTGCGGAACCTGATCGGACCAGTCGGTGCGGGTGAACAGCGATATCGTGCGCGAAAACGCGCCAAGCGGGCAGGGATGGGCCTGCAGGTCCTCGTGGAACCGGGCCGCGCGCATATATCCCAGCGGTGTAGTGATCGCCCAGCCCAAGCCCCGCGCCACCATCGCCATCAGGGCCAGGTGTGAGCCGATCTCGAACCGCTCTTCGAACTCTATCTGTTGTCGGGCGATATGGGCCTCGATCTGTCGGCTGATCAGCTGCTCGCGCGCATATCGCAGGAAAGGCAGTTTCTCGATGGCCTCGGTTCCATTGCTGACGCTGCTCGGCGCGACCAGAATGAAGGGGTCCTGCACCAGAGGGTACTCTACGACCCCCTCCAAAACCTCGCCGCTATGGGCTGAGACGGCCATATGCAGGCGCTGTGCTTCAAGCTCGGAAAACAGATCAAGGCTGGGCAGGGTGATCAGCTTGAATTTCGAGCGCGTCAGGCTGTCTGCCAGGAGTGTCGCAAGCCGCGGTGTCAGGTCATTGTCGAAATCGTCAATTAACCCGATCGAGAGCGTCGTGAGGTGCCCAAGATCCATCACGGTAAGCTCGCTTTGAGCCATCTGCAGCTCTGACAGAACCGCCTGCGCGCGGGTGAGAAAGCTGCGCCCAGCCTGCGTCAACCGCATCGGCCTGCGCCCGTGGTCCACCAGATCGGTGCCGATGGCCTTTTCCAGATTGCGCAATTGCTGAGAAACCGAGGGCTGGCTGAGCCCCGTGATCTCGGCCGCCTGCGCCACCGATCCTGTCCGGGCCAGCGCCTCAAACACCTCAAGGCCCCGCAGGGTCAGCCCTTTCATCACCATAAGATACACCTTTCGCTGCGCCTTTTCTGGGGCGCAGCGGGCATCAGGTCAAGGTTTCAGAAAGGCTTAGCTGCAGATCGCTTGCGCCATTTGGCCAAAGTTCTGATACCGATCCCACAGTGCGTCATCGCGTGCTGTCTGAGACATCTTCAATTGCTGCGCCTGATGGGGGTCGGTGAACCATTTCGAGACGGTCTTCTGATCACTGCGCGTCAACGCCTGATCCGCCACGCGCTGGATACAAGAACACCGCGCCCGCGTCGCAGCCTGACGATCCGACGCCAAACACGCCCGTTTGATCTGCGATGCGTCCGCAACCGGAGCCACTGTCGTCAGCGACGCCGCACAAAATGCGATTAGGAGGAACTGTTTCATGCTCATGCCTCGTTTTTGCCTGCTTGGAGGGATCTTGCGCCCCTCTCAATCTGCGCGGAAGTATGAATCAAAGTGGATTCGGGATCAATACATAGGACTTCACAAAGCAAAACCGTGGCTTCACGACGTCTTAGCGGCATTCGCGCGATCTGCATCGGCCCGGCCGTTAGGGGGGTGATATTCTGAAAAAACAAAGCTTCTGGCTCTGTGTCCCGAGGTGCTTTCGCAACAAACATGCTTTCTGACTCAATCCCGTTGGCTTTTAGGATGCTATGTCGATCAAGCAAGATGTGATGATAGCAAACGGCGCGTACATCGGAGAAGCGGGCAAGGCCAACATCAACAAGGCTGATTGCAGGAACAAAAACGTCCGGCGCCCCAAACATAAGCTCAGCCGCAGGGTGCGAGATCAGCAGGCGATGTTGCTGTGAAACGCTTATTGCAATTGGATTTTGCAATGGGCCGGGGGGGATTTCGACAGGTCTAAAACTGCCGCTCGCGATGACATCTTGTGATCCGACCCAAGTGATTGGCAGGTGCCCGTCATCTTTCGTCCAGACCACGTCGCCCACCTGAAGCTTCTCAATCGGGATATCACCCTCTGGGGTCTCTATAAGTGTTCCGCGGCAATAGCAGATGGGGCTCACATAATCTGAGGATTCAAAGCTCGGACCCTCTTGCGTGCTGACGACGGTCAGTGGGATACCTGACGGAGGAAACTCGCCCGGGCCGCCGATGAATGCTATCCCTTCAACTGTACCAAAGGCGGGGGAGGAGTTATTCACATTGAAGGCAACAGCCTGGTAGGTATTGGTTCCATCCGTCAGGGTAATGCCATATTCGGCCTCAACCCGCGTACCACTGGAAAACAGGGTCCCATCAATTGTTTGGTCGCCATCCAAGCGCTGATTGCCATCATTGTCTGCAAAGCTCGTGTCTGAACCTGCGTCCGTGATGAAGACTTCTGTAACAGCTAGAGTGTCGAACGTAATTGTTTCACCAATCAGATGGATGCCGGTGCCCTGGGTGAGGCCGTCCAGCCCTTGCGCGACCGAAACCGTTAACTGGCTTTCGCCCAAAACGAAGATAGAATAGTCGGCCACCTGATAGCTGCTTTCTGGTTCTTATTCGGATCAGTCGCTTTAGTCATTCTACCCATTGGCTAGAATCCGGTAAATGCTACTGGTCAGAAAGCTGCGAGGATGGCCTTTTTTGCAACGCTTCAGCGCTTGACGAGACCACAAACTCCGGACATATCCCAATCCATGACAGACCTCGCTCATATCCGCAATTTCTCCATCGTCGCCCATATCGACCATGGCAAATCCACCCTTGCTGACCGGCTCATCCAAGAGACCGGAACGGTCAAGGATCGCGACATGAAGGAACAGCTGCTCGACAGCATGGATATCGAGCGTGAGCGTGGCATTACCATCAAGGCCAACACGGTTCGCATCGACTATACCGCCGACGATGGCGAGAAATATGTGCTGAACTTGATCGACACGCCCGGCCACGTCGATTTCGCCTATGAGGTCAGCCGTTCGATGCGCGCGGTCGAGGGCTCTCTGCTGGTCGTGGACTCGACCCAAGGGGTCGAGGCGCAGACGCTGGCCAACGTTTACCAAGCCATCGACGCCGATCATGAGATCGTGCCGGTGCTGAACAAGATCGACCTGCCGGCCTCCGACTGTGACCGCGTGGCCGAGCAGATCGAGGATGTGATCGGCATCGACGCGACCGACGCCATTCAGGTCAGCGCCAAGACGGGGCAGGGCATCCACGAAACGCTGGAAGCCATCGTGAAACAACTGCCCGCACCGCAGGGCAATCTCGACGCGCCGCTTAAGGCGATGCTGGTGGATTCGTGGTATGACGCCTATCTCGGCGTCATCGTTTTGGTCCGTATCATGGACGGCACGCTGAAAAAGGGGATGCGGGTCAAGTTCATGTCGAACAACACCCTGCACCATGTCGACCGCGTCGGCGTCTTCCGGCCCGAGATGGAGATGGTCGACAGCCTCGGCCCCGGTGAGATCGGCTTTCTCACCGCGTCCATCAAACAGGTCCGCGACACCCGCGTGGGTGACACGATCACCAATGACCGCAACGGCACCGAAGACGCTCTGGACGGCTTCAAGCCCGCGCAGCCAGTGGTGTTCTGCGGCCTCTTCCCCGTGGACTCGTCTGAATTCGAAGACCTGCGGGATGCGATCGACAAACTGGCGCTAAACGACGCCTCGTTCTCGTTCGAAATGGAAACCTCGGCAGCGCTGGGCTTTGGCTTCCGTTGCGGCTTCCTCGGGCTGTTGCACCTTGAGGTCATCCGCGACCGCATCGAACGCGAATATGATATCGAGCTCATCACAACCGCCCCGTCGGTGATCTACCACGTCTACATGAAAGACGGCGAGATGATCGAGCTGCACAACCCCGCCGACATGCCCGACCCGTCCAAGGTCGACCATATCGAGGAGCCGCGCATCAAGGCGACCATTCTGGTGCCTGACGAATACCTGGGCGATGTGCTGAAACTCTGCCAGGACCGCCGCGGTATCCAGCTGGACCTGACCTATGCAGGCACCCGCGCGATGGTCGTCTATGACCTGCCGCTGAACGAGGTCGTCTTTGATTTCTACGACCGCTTGAAATCGGTGACCAAGGGTTATGCCTCGTTCGACTACCAGATGACCGGCTATACCGAGGACAATCTGGTCAAGATGTCGGTGCTGGTGAATGACGAGCCGGTCGATGCGCTGTCGACCATGGTTCACCGCGACCGGGCCGAGATGCGGGGCCGGGCGATGTGCGAAAAGCTCAAAGACCTGATCCCGCGCCACATGTTCAAAATCCCGATCCAGGCCGCCATCGGAGGTAAGGTAATCGCCCGAGAGACCCTCTCGGCCCTGCGCAAAGACGTGACCGCCAAATGCTACGGAGGCGACGCCACGCGGAAACGCAAACTGCTGGACAAGCAGAAGGCGGGGAAAAAGAAGATGCGTCAATTCGGGAAGGTGGATATCCCGCAGGAGGCGTTTATATCTGCGTTGAAGATGGATAGTTAAAAGCTGGCCATTCGTACTGCGGTTGGCGAAAGCGGTTGGCGCAGCCAACTGCGTACCCATACGGTTAGTTCGATTGATTAGTTGTCTGTTTTCAGACTTCGATTGACTTCGAAGTCAAATTGCGTGTCTTCGTGCTTTAACGAAAACTTGACGCTACCGCCTACTGCGACTGTAAATGCCATCAAGCCAACCAAAACGAGTCCCCAAAACTTCCAGCGTTCGGCTACGGTTCTTTCCGAAGGTTTATTCCCCGGGACCATCGACCTGAATAGCACTCGAGAAGATTCTTCTTCTGCATCCTGTAAAGAGTCTGCCTGACCGTGGAGCCGCTTGGTGCCGTAATGGTCATCTGGCGGACTGCCTCGTAAATTTCCGGGAAGGTCAATTGACCCGGGTGAGATTTCAGAAATATCGAGGAAATCAGGTTTTCTATCTCCCCCTTGGGGCGACGAGATTTTCCGTCGGCGACTTTCGAGATCTCTCTCCATTGCTCGTGTTCCTTCTGCTCTACGAGTTTTAGGTACTCATGGGTTGCCTCCCGAACCTCTTCAAAGGCTTCTTTCATCTTCCTTTGAGCGTTTGCTAGTCTTGCTGTTGCTTGAGTGAATTGGTCCATAGCTCAACGATATCCTGTAGGTCGGGTCAGTCAAGCTGCTAAATAGGGCTATTTTATCGTTATGATGTTATATAGGGATAGTATTGTAAATATGATCGTTAAAAAATAACGATAGTAGTTTATAGCGATAATTGGTAGCGATAATAATGCGTCAATGATTGAGATTTAGCGTTAATAATGAGGGGTCGGAGCGAATCTGAAATTGAGTTGAGATATCGCCCTGACCCACCCGCCCGGCGGCACCGCCGGGCCGCGCCGACCCGCCCCCATGGGGCGGCGCGTTTGCGCCACCCCTCGGGTCGGCGCTGCCCTCGTCTCTGGTGAGCAACCGTTGCGAACGCTTGAGCGCTCAGGGTCTCCGCCCGTTCGCGGCTATTTCCTCCTCCATTCAGCCGCTCCGCGCGTTTCCTCGAACGCATCCCGCCGCTCGTCGCAAGTGATCTGCAACCCCCAAACCTCTGACCCAGATCAAGGATCGAATTCGATCAAAGCGCTAGTGTTCGCGAACAGGTAAATACTTGAATGAGGTCGCAATGCTCCCCCTGATGTTGATCGTTCATATCTTCCTTGGCTCTACCCTTGCAGGCACAGCGGTTATTGCTGTTCTGGTGATGGGATACACCGCGGTCCTGCCAATCGTGCTGGCGGCAGCGGTGGGGTTTGTGGCGGCCTTTCCGGCCTCATATCTGGTGGCGCGCAAGCTGGAGGGGTGACGCTCGGACTTCGCCTGTTAACAGCCGTTGCCGTCACGCATATTCCGGAAAGAAAAAACCTGCCAAGATCGCGTCCTGGCAGGTTTGAATGGTTTCTGCAGTGGGGGAGAGGTTTACTCTCGGTTCCCCAGCAGTTGCAGCAGGAACATGAACATGTTGATGAAGTCCAGGTACAGGCTCAGCGCGCCCATGATGGCGGCTTTGCCCAGCCATTCCTGATCACCGGCATGTGCCATCTGCAGGTAGGTGTTCTTGATCTGCTGCGTGTCATAGGCGGTCAGTCCGGCGAAGATCAGAACGCCGATGACCGAGATCGCGAAGGCCATTGCCGACGAGGCCAGGAAGATGTTGACCACCATCGCGACGATCAGGCCGATAACGCCCATGATCAGGAAGGTGCCCATGCCCGACAGGTCTTTCTTGGTCGTATAGCCGTAGAGCGACAGACCCGCGAAGGCGATCGAGGTAATCAGGAAGACCTGAATGATCGACTGGCCGGTGAAGGCGATGAAAATCCAGCTGATCGACAGGCCCATCACGGCGGCGAACGAGTAGAACACCAGCTGTGCAGCCGCAGCCGACATGCGGTTGATCATGGCGCTGAAGCCGAACACAAAGGCCAACGGTGCGAACATGATCACCCATTTCAGCGGCGAGACATAGATCGAATGACCCAGCGCGGTCAGGTAGGTGGTCGCGTTCAGCTGCGCGACAGCAGCCGACGGATCGGTGGTGATCGACAGACCCGAGATCGCCCAGGCTGCGAGGAAGGTGATGAACATGCCCACGGACATCGTGCCGTAGACTTTGTTCATATGGGCGCGAAGGCCCTCATCAATCTCGGCGGCGCGTGCGCCTGCGGCCGTCCGAATCGTATCGAATTGTGCCATTTACAAAGGTCTCCCTAAACGTATCTGCGTGCGGCCCGTAAGTATTGGCCACTTTCCTGCTGAATATCGGCAACTGCAGGCTGTGTTTCAAGAGTTTCTGCAGTATTTCCGCCTAAAATACGCAACAAAAACGGCGACCTGCTGCCGCAGATCGCCTATCGCTGAAAAAACATGAGTTTTAAAGGCAGCTTTTCCAGAACTGCGGGGCATCCCAGATGGGACGGCGGGCCTCGGCGTCGGCCTGGGCACGGGTGATGCCGATGTCGTTCAGGGCGCGGGCATCCAGCCGAGCCAGTTGTTGGCGTTGACGTCGTACGGACAGGACGGACCGTATACGCGCAAACAGGGATTGTTTGTGTTGAGGGCAAGGGCGGTTCAGGGCGATCGAGTTCATGGTCTGTCCTTTCGTTTTTCAGATGGTTTAAATCGGTCTCATCAACTTCCTTGATTTATATGGCGAGTTGGTACACATTTTAAAAACGAATATTTTTGATTGGATGCATAAGGATTCGTGAACATGAGAAATCTGGACATCACCACATTGCGATCCTTTGTGGCCGTGGCCGATCAGGGTGGCGTCACACGCGCGGCGGGGTTTCTGCATCTGACGCAATCAGCCGTCTCCATGCAGTTGAAACGCCTGGAAGAGCTTTTGGATCTGGAGCTTCTGGATCGCAGCGGGCGGACCATCGCGCTGACCGCCTCGGGCGAGCAGTTGCTGGCTTATGCCCGCCGGATGATCGCTTTAAATGATGAGGTGATCTCAAAACTCACGGATCAGGCCTTTGAGGGCGAGGTGGTTCTGGGTGTCCCTCATGACATTGTCTACCCGGCGATTCCGCGTGTTCTTCAGCGGTTCAACGCCGATTTCCCGCGTGTGCGCGTGCAGTTGATCTCGTCCTATTCGTTGCAGCTTAAGGATATGTTCAAACGCGGGGAATGTGACCTGATCCTGACGACCGAGCCTTCCTCATCAGACGGGTCTGAGACCATTGCCGAGCTTCCGCTGCGCTGGATCGGGGCACCGGGTGGGTCGGCTTGGCGCAAGAATCCGGTGCCGATTGCGCTGGGGCGGCGCTGCATGTTCCGTCCGCAGGTTATCGCGGCGCTGGATGCCGCGGGTATCCCGTGGGAGCTTTCCGTCGAAACCGAGAATGACCGCACCATCGAAGCCACGGTCAGCGCTGATCTTGCGATTCACGCAATGCTAGATGGCACCGAGGCTGCACACCTTGAACAGATCGACTCGGGTGGTGTTTTGCCCGAGCTGCCCGCGCATATGATCAACCTCTACGGAGGAGAGCCGGGGCGCGATGCAATCATCGAGGCGTTGGCGCAACTGGTGCGCCAGAATTTCCGCATGCTGGGTAGCACGCCCCTTCGGGCCGTGGTGGGCTAGGGCGTAATAACGATCTTGCCGGTGGATTTGCGCTCTTTCAACAGGCGGAGGCCGTGTTCGACTTCGTTCAACGGCAGGGTGTGGCGGATATGAGGCGTGATCTTCCCTTCGGCATGCCACTGGAACAACGTCTGAAAACTGTTGCGCACGATATCGGGGCGGAACCTGAGGTAGCCGCCGATATAGAAGCCGATTACCGTCAGGTTCTTGACCAACAGGTGGTTGGCCGGGATTTGAGGGACTTCGCCACCAGCAAAGCCGATTGGCAGCAGACGACCTTCGGGGTTGGTGGCGCGGAAGGCGGCTTTGAACACGTCGCCGCCAATCGCGTCATAGACTACATCGGCGCCTCCCAATTCTTTGACGCGGGCGCGCAGGTCTTCAGAGGCGTCGATCAAGTGATCTGCCCCGGCAGCCTGTGCAACTGCCAGCTTTTCAGCGTCGCGCGCCTGGGCGATGACGGTTGCCCCCATCAGTTTGCCGATCTCCACTGCGGTTAGCCCGACGCCACCGGCTGCTCCGGTCACAAGCAGGGTTTCACCCGGCTGCAACTGGGCGCGATGGTCCAGGGCAAGGTGACTGGTCCCATAGGCGATCTGAATGGCGGCAGCCTCTTCAAAACTGGTCTCATCCGGCATGGGGATGGCCCGATCCGCGTCGAACACGCCGTACTCAGCCAACCCGTCCTGGCCCGAGTACACGGCGACACGGTCTCCAACCTTCAAACCTGAGACTTCTGGCCCCAATTCTTCGACAACGCCGGCGATTTCCATGCCTAAAGTGAACGGAGGGTTAGGCGTATCCTGATACGTGCCCTTCTGCATCAGCAAATCAGCGAAATTCAGGCCGCATGCTTTGATGGCGATTCTGACCTGTCCCTCGGCAGGTGTCGGCGTGGGTACTTCGACAATTCGCGCGTCGGCGCCTTTGGATTCAATGCGATATGCAAGCATGATGGTCCATCTCGGTTTTCAGGGAATAGGCCGCAGTAAGAGCGAAATTGTCAATGCGTTCAGCTGATTGAGCGCGCTAACGAAGGCAGTTTGGTCAGGCCGCGCCGCCAAAATCCCAGAGATACACAACCATAAACCAATGTACATAGATTCCAATTCAACCAACTTGAAAAAAAAGTCAAAAGCGGCAATATTGTACGGCAGTGCTGTATCGGGGGATCGCACATGTCTGGTTGGGGGATGCTTATGGGGACTTCTCTAACTTCTGTTTATGTGAACTGCGCGAAGTCCCGCAACAGATGTGTGTGTAGTAGAGGAGAATACCAATGACTCATCACGTCGATGTCCATGTGGGCAAGCGTGTCCGACATCGCCGCTGGCTGATTGGCATGACCCAACAGCAGTTGGCGCAGCAAGTTGGTATCAAGTTTCAGCAAATCCAGAAATACGAAACCGGGGCGAACCGAATCAGTGCCTCCCGTCTGTGGGACATTGCCGATGCGCTGGACGTACCGGTCAGCTTTTTCTTTGAAGGTCTTGAAGAAGGCCAAAAAGAGAAATCCGACAAGAGCGCGCTTCCTGCTGACCTGATGGGTGACAAGGAAGCCTTGGATCTGGTGCGCTCTTACTACGCGATTCCGGAAAACCAGCGTCGCCGTCTGTTTGAACTGGCACGTGTTCTTAGCGACGTTGCCTGATCACCACGGCTTGACACCGGCCTGTGTTCGCAGCACCTGTGCTGCATGAGCCAGACCGACCTGACCGACCTTGAAGTTGCCGAAGAAATGGCTGACGCCGCGCGCGCAGCCATTCTTCCGTATTTCAGACAGACCAATCTGGAAACCGATAACAAGCTGGCTGGCGGGTATGACCCCGTCACTGTGGCTGATCGCGCGGCGGAACAAGCCATGCGGGCGGTTCTGGCACAGCGTCGGCCAGAAGATGGCATTCTTGGTGAAGAATTCGGGCAGGTTGAGGGCACTTCGGGCCGAACCTGGGTGCTTGATCCGATCGACGGCACTCGAGGGTTCGTCAGCGGTACACCGACCTGGGGCGTGCTGATCGCTCTGTCCACTAAAGATGGTCCGATCATGGGCATTGTGGATCAGCCTTATATCGGTGAGCGTTTTGTGGGCGGATCAGACATAGCTCAACTGACTGGGCCTTTGGGCACAACTGCGTTGAAAACGCGTGGCACAAAGGTGTTGGAGCAGGCGACACTGTTCACGACCTTCCCCGAGGTTGGCACGTCAGAGGATCGTGAGGGTTTTCAAGCCGTAGCTGAGCAAGTTCAGCTGACTCGCTATGGCATGGACTGCTATGCCTATGCTCTGCTTTCTGCCGGTCAGGCAGATCTGGTGATCGAAGCCGGGTTGAACGCCTATGACATTCAGGCGCCGATTGCAGTGATTGAAGCCGCAGGCGGTATCGTCACCGATTGGCAGGGTGGCCCGGCCCACAATGGCGGAAGGGCATTGGCAGCCGCCAACGCTGAAATTCACGCCGCGGCGTTGGAAATCCTGCGTAGCTATTGAATGTCATTGCCGCAATGGTCGCGTGTTAGTAAACTGGACTGAGTCGGTTCTTGCGCCCGTTTTCCGCTGGCTGATGCACTCCTTGCTTGAAACGGGCAGAAGCAGGAGCGTGAAATGCCCGAAATACTGATCAAAAATGCCGACACCATCCTGACAATGGATGATGATCGCCATGAACTGCACGGCGCGGATATCCTGATCCGGGGCGGCCAGATCGCCGAAATCGGCCAGGGTCTGACGACAAACGGAGAGGTCCACGATGCCTCGGGCTGCGTCATCACACCCGGGCTAGTGAATACGCATCATCACCTCTACCAAACGCTGACTCGGGCGGTTCCGGGCGGGCAGGACGCTTTGCTGTTCGGCTGGCTGCAGACGCTCTACCCGATCTGGGCGCGGTTCGGACCGGACGAGATGTTCACTTCGGCGCAGATCGGGCTGGCCGAACTGGCCTTGTCGGGCTGCACTCTCAGTTCTGACCACTTGTACCTTTACCCGAACGGAGCGCGGCTTGAAGACACGATTGCCGCCGCCTCGGAATTAGGGATGCGCTTTCATCCCACGCGAGGCGCGATGAGTATCGGCGAAAGTGGCGGAGGCCTACCACCCGACAGTCTTGTCGAGCGAGAACAGGACATTCTCAACGACATGATCCGCGTGGTGGATGCCTTCCATGATCCTTCCGAGGGGTCGATGTGCCGGGTGGGTCTGGCTCCTTGTTCGCCCTTTTCCGTCAGCCGCGACCTGATGCGGGATACCGCACTGCTGGCGCGCGACAAGGGGGTGATGCTGCATACCCATCTGGCCGAGAATGATGAAGATATCGCCTATTCCGAAACCCAATTCGGCTGCCGCCCGGGCCAATATGCCGAGGAGCTGGGCTGGACCGGCGCAGATGTCTGGCATGCCCATTGCGTCAAACTGGATGGGGTCGAGATCGACCTGTTCGCAAGAACAGGAACGGGCGTGGCCCATTGCCCCTGCTCGAACTGTCGCCTCGGGTCTGGCATAGCGCCAGTAAGAACCATGAGAGATCAGGGCGTGAAGGTGGGGCTGGGCGCGGACGGGTCGGCTAGCAATGACAACGGCAACCTGATGCTCGAGGCGCGGCAAGCTATGTTGCTGCAACGCGTGGTGAATGGCGCAGACGCAATGTCTGCCCGCGAAGCGCTTGAGATCGCAACACGGGGTGGAGCCGACGTGCTAGGCCGGTCCGATTGCGGCCGACTGATGCCGGGTAAACGGGCCGATATTGCCGTCTGGGATACCCGCACAAGCCTCGAAAGCGCGGGCAGCTGGGACCCGGCGGCATTGCTTCTGGCGGGTCCAATGCAGGTCAAACATCTGTTCGTTGAAGGCCGCCAGATCGTGCGCTACGGTCAGATCACGACGATTGACCTGCCGCGCACCATCGAAACCCAAAACCGTCTGGCCCGCGCACTTGCCCAATAGCGGAATCCGCCCTTCATCTGGCTAAAAATATCCCCGCCGGAGGCATGTGCCGAAGGCGCATTCAACGGGCGACCTGCGCCCCTCCGATCCAGACATCAGCAATAGCGCGGTCGTCGCCTATCATGATGGTGGGGAACACGGCCTCCCACAGTTCATCGGCATGGGCCTCGCGCTGGGCGATGGCTGGGGTCGAGGCTAGGTCGATCACCACCAGATCGGCCTCCATCCCCGGGGCGACATTCCCAATGCAGTCATCCATTCGCAGCGTTCGAGCCGACCCGACTGTACCCAGCCAAAGCAATTGCGCCGGGTGCAAAGGGCGACCGCGCAGCTGGCCGATCTCATAAGCAGCGGCCATGGTGCGCAGCATCGAAAAGCTGGACCCGCCACCGGTATCAGTGGCCAGGCCAACGCGGTGGCCGTCCCTGATCAGCCCGTTCATGTCGAACAGGCCCGATCCAATGAAAGTGTTCGAGGTCGGGCAATGCACCAAACCAGCGTCCACCTCGCGTAGCCGATCCCGCTCACGATCCTCCAGATGAATGACGTGACCATAGAGGCCGTTCTGTCCCAGCAGGCCGAACTTCTCATAGGTGTCCAGATAGTCGCGCGCGTCCGGGAACAGGGACCGGACCCATTCGATCTCATCGGTTTGCTCGCTCAGATGGGTTTGCATCAGGCAATGCGGATGCTCTGCCCAAAGCGCGCCCAAAGCCTCAAGCTGTTCGGGCGTAGAGGTGGGCGAGAACCGTGGCGTGATCGCATAAGACAGACGATCCACGCCGTGCCATTTCTCCAACAGGGCTTGAGACTGATCATAGGCCAATTGCGCCGTATCCCGCAGCCCTTCCGGCGCGTTGCGGTCCATGCAGGTCTTGCCTGCGACAACCCGCTGACCGCGCTGTTGGGCGACCGAGAAAAAGGCATCGACGCTTTCGGGATGGATCGTGCAGAAACTGCACATGGTCGTCGTTCCATGTGCGGTGGTTAGGTCGAGGTACCGGTTGGCGATCTCGGTGGCGTAGTCGATATCGCCGAACTTCATCTCTTCGGGGAAGGTATAGGTGTTCAGCCAGTCGATCAGCCGCTTGCCCCAGCTCGCGATCATGGCGGTCTGAGGGAAATGCACATGCGGGTCGACGAACCCGGCCATGATCAGGTGAGAGCCGTAGTCCGTAACCTCGGCATCCGGATGCGCGGCACGCAAGCGATCCAGCGCACCAACGGCCTGAACGCGCCCATCCTCGATCACGACCGCTTCGTCGAGTTTGGAGCAATCCGTTGGCTCTCCCTCAAAAGGGGAGCCGTCAAAACTCAGAACGCGCCCTTTTAAAAGCGTCTTTTGCGCCATTCGCCTTGTTCCTTAGCTGTTTGAGCCCGTTCATCAGCATATGCGTGCGAAAGATGAGGGTAAATCGGCGCATTGTCATTGTTTTCCGGTAGCTGCTTCTTCTAATTAGGGGCCAATGGCATGACTAAGAACGGGAGCAGCACATGACCACAAGCATTGATGATCCCGTAACAGACTCTGCCGACGAAGACGTATACGCGCTGGACCGCCGTACCGTTGCGGCGATCCTGTTTGCCGTGGACGTGGATGATCGCGACAAGCTGGTCGCGTTGTTGGAGCCGTTGCACGCCGCCGACATCGCCGACCTTCTTGAGCAGATCAATCCCTATGACCGCGCCCGCCTGATCCGTCTCTATGACAAAGAATTCGACGGCGACATCCTGTCGGAACTGGATGAGGCTGTCCGGGAAGAGGTTATCAGCGTTCTGAATCCCGACGTTCTGGCCGAAGCCGTGCGGGACATGGAAAGCGACGATGTCGTTGACCTGCTGGAGGATCTGGAAGAGCCGCAACAGGAGACGATCTTGGACGCGCTCGAGGATTCCGAGCGGGTCGCGGCAGAACAGGCGCTCTCGTATCCTGAAAACTCGGCCGGTCGATTGATGCAGCGCGAAGTTGTCATGGCGCCCGAGCATTGGACGGTGGGGCAGGCCATTGATTTCATGCGCGCCAATGATGACCTGCCGGAACAATTCTATCATGTTGTGCTGGTTGATCCGCGCCTGAAGCCTGTCGCGCAGATCACCTTGGGCAAGCTGATGGCCGCGCGGCGCGAGGTGCCGCTGAAAGACCTGGCGGAAGAGGAATTCCACATCATCCCCGTCGATCAGGACGAAGAGGATGTGGCCTATGCTTTCAACCAGTACCACCTGATCTCGGCCCCCGTGGTCGACGCGGATGGCCGCCTAGTTGGTGTCATCACCATCGATGACGCCATGGTGGTGCTTGATGAAGAACATGAGGAAGACATTCTGCGCCTGGCGGGGGTTAGCGACGAAAGCTCGATCTCGGACAGTGTCGCAGCGACCAGCCGTCGGCGTTTGCCGTGGCTTGCCGTGAATCTGTGTACGGCGATCTGCGCCTCTCTGGTGATTTCACAATTCGAGGCTGCGATTGATCAGCTGGTGGCGCTGGCGATCCTGATGCCGATTGTCGCCTCGATGGGGGGCAATGCGGGGACACAATCGCTGACGGTTGCAGTGCGGGCATTGGCCACGCGCGACCTGACCGCCTCGAACGTCATGCGCGTGATCCGACGAGAGCTGTTGGTCGGCATGCTGAACGGCCTGTGTTTTGCAATCGTTCTGGGCACGGTTGGGATGCTTTGGTTCGATTCGCCGCTGCTTGGGGTCGTGATCGGGTCTGCTTTGGTCGTGAACATGATCATCGCGGGCTTTGCAGGTACGGTAGTACCGGTCTTGCTGGACCGAATGGGCATTGACCCAGCGCTGGCATCGGGGACGTTTGTGACAACCACAACGGATGTCATGGGCTTCTTCATCTTCTTGGGACTTGCCAGCGTGGTGCTTCTGTGACCGATCTGACTGAAATCAAGGCGATGGCACGCAAAGCTGCGTTTGCCCGTCGCAAAGCGGCGTTTGATGCCTCTTTGCCGGGCGCTGCGGGCCGTTTGTCCGAGATACTGGCAGGCCACCGAGGCGTGCCCATGTCGGGCTACATGCCAATCCGGACAGAGATCGACCCGCTGCCTGCAATGGCTGAGGCCACAGCCTACGGTCCCGTTGGTGTGCCGGTGATTCAGGCCGCGGGGCAGCCGCTGAAATTCTCGCGTTGGACGCCTGAGGGCGCTTTGAAGGACGGACCGTTCGGGGCGAAAGTGCCCCAGATCGATGACTACTTCGACCCCGAAATCCTGATTGTTCCTCTGGTGGCTTTTGACGCCAAGGGCGGCCGTCTGGGCTACGGCGGCGGGTTCTACGACCGCACCTTGGAAGGGCTACGCACCAAACGCCCAACCCTGGCGATCGGCTTTGCCTTCGATGTGCAAGAGGCCGAAGGGCTGCCGTTGGAAACCACCGATCAGCCGCTGGATATGGTTGTCACGGAAAGCCGTGTTCTGACGTTCTAGGGCTGCCTCGTTAGATCGAGTGGTTCTCGCGGAAGTACTCCCAAGCGTCTACCTCGCGGCCGCTGGCCAATATGCAAACACCTGTTTGCCCGTCGGCACCGTCGCGGATTTCATATTTGCCACCGCTTTCCACGCAGAATGTGGCCGCAGGGTTGGCAATCTGCGTGCTGGAATTGCTCGTTCCCGCTTGATCGCAAGCGGCTAGCGCAGTGAGGCCAAGGGCAGACAATAGGATACGCGACATCAAGTTTCTCCGATCTAAAGGGCTTCGACGGTTTATTACGGCAGCATAACCACTTGTGCTTCGCGTTGACCAGACTTACGACCGTTGGGATGAGGATACTTTTTCTGGGTGACGTCATGGGCCGCGCGGGACGCACGGCCATCCAACAGCATCTGCCGCGTCTGCGCGACGAATGGCGGTTGGATTTTGTTGTGGTCAATGGCGAAAACGCCTCGAACGGGATGGGGCTGTCCGGGGATCATGCCAAACTGCTGCTTGATGCGGGCGCGGATTGCGTGACGCTGGGCGATCATGCCTTCGACCAGAAAGACATGCTGCAACACATCGAGAAAGAGTCGCGAATCTTGCGCCCGGTGAACTTTGCCAAAGGCGCGCCGGGGCGGGGTCATCGCCTGTTCAACGCACCCGGAGGGCGCAAGGTTCTGGTGGTTCAGGTTCTGGGCCAGGTTTTCATGAAGCGACCCTTTGATGATCCGTTCTCGGCGATCGAGCCGATCCTGAAGTCCCACCCGCGTGGCGGACAGGCCAATGCCATCATCGTGGATATGCATTGCGAGGCGACATCCGAGAAAATGGCGATGGGCCACTATTGTGACAAGCGTGCGAGCCTTGTTGTGGGCACGCATACGCACGTTCCTACGGCGGATTCGCAGATTCTGCCCGGCGGCACCGCTTATCTGACGGATGCGGGGATGTGCGGTGACTATGACTCAGTCATCGGTATGGACAAGGTCGAGCCGATGCGCCGTTTCATCACCGGTATGCCCAAGGCGCGCTTCTCTCCGGCGAATGGCGAGGCTACCCTCAGCGGAGTGTTCGTCGAGACCAATGATCAGGATGGCAGCGCAAAATCAGTGCGCATGGTGCGCGTGGGCGGTCGGTTGGAGCAGGCCGGGCCGTAAATGCTTGCCCTGATCCGCGCAATGCGGGAAACTGGAAGTCAGGCGCTTGGGTCTAGGGTTCGGACTGAAAACCACGAATGCAATTCCTCTCACTGACAGACACGGGTAGCGCGATACTGGCGCTTTTGGTGGTCGCAGGTATGTTCGTGATGTTCCTGCGCGAGGTCTACCCGACCGAGGTCGTGGCCATTGGTGGCGTCGCCTTGATGCTGGTGACGGGCATTCTGCCGTATCAAAGCGCGCTGGCTGTGCTGTCGAACCCCGCGCCTTGGACGATTGCCGCGATGTTCATCATCATGGGGGCCTTGGTGCGGACCGGAGCGCTGGATGCATTCACCTCAACGGCCCAAAAGCAGGCGCAGGTGAACCCGCGCATAGCGATTGCCTTGCTGATGGGGTTTGTGGTGGTGGCGTCCGCCGTGGTGTCGAATACGCCGGTGGTCGTTGTGATGATTCCGGTCTTTGTTCAGATCGCCCGCACGCTGAACGTGCCTGCGTCGAAGCTGCTGATCCCGCTCAGCTATGCCGCCATTCTGGGCGGTACGCTGACCCTGATCGGGACCTCGACCAACCTACTGGTGGACGGTGTGGCCAGGGCGCAGGGCATGCAGGCATTCACGATCTTCGAAGTCACGCCGCTGGGTATCGTGCTGGTGATCTATGGCATGGTCTACCTGCGCTTCATCGCTCCGCGTCTCTTGCCGGAACGGGACAGCATGGCCTCAATGCTGAGCGACCGGTCCAAGATGAAATTCTTCACCGAGGCCGTCATTCCCCCAGAAAGTAACTTGATCGGGCGCGAGGTCACCGGCGTACAGCTGTTCAAGCGCCCGGGTGTGCGCCTGATCGACGTGCTGCGCGGCGACGACTCGTTGCGGCGCAACCTCAAAGGGGTGACGCTGAATGTCGGCGACCGGGTGGTTCTGCGCACGGAAATGACCGAGCTTTTGAGCCTGCAGAGCAACAAGGAGCTCAAACGGGTTGATCAACTTTCGGCTGTTGAGACCAAAACGGTCGAGGTTCTGATCACTCCGGGCTGTCGTATGGTGGGGCGGGCGCTGGGTACGATGCGTCTGCGGCGGCGTTACGGTGTGTATGTGCTGGCCGTGCATCGGCGGAACCAGAATATCGGTTTGCAGTTGGACGAACTTGTCGTGCGGGTGGGGGATACTCTGCTGCTCGAAGGGTCTCCGGCTGACATTCAGAAGCTGGCCGCCGATATGGACATGGTCGATGTCACCCAACCCTCGGCGCGGGCCTTCCGCCGAAGCCATGCGCCGATTGCGATTGGATCACTGGTCGGAATCGTCGTTCTTGCGGCGCTGGGCGTTGCGCCGATCCTGCTGCTGTCCATCCTATCCGTCGCTGCAGTCCTTCTGACGCGCTGCATCGACGCGGATGAGGCGTTTTCGTTTGTCGAGGGTCGCCTGCTGGCGCTGATCTTTGCCATGCTGGCCATCGGGGCCGCCTTGGACGCGTCGGGCGCCGTGTCCCTGATTGTCGAAGCGATTGCACCGTCGCTGAGTGTTTTGCCACCGTTCCTGATCATCTGGGCGGTGTATCTGCTGACCTCGGTTCTGACCGAGCTGGTCTCAAACAATGCGGTCGCCGTGGTTGTAACGCCGATTGCGATCGGTCTGGCGCAAGCCGTTGGGATGGACCCGCGTCCCCTTGTGGTTGCCGTCATGGTCGCGGCTTCGGCCTCTTTCGCGACGCCGATCGGGTATCAGACAAACATGATGGTCTATGGTCCCGGCGGCTATCGGTTCACGGATTTCATGAAGGTCGGCATTCCGCTGAACCTGACCGTTGGGCTGCTGGCATCACTTCTCATTCCGCTGTACTGGCCGCTGTAGGATCGGCGCTGACCCGCCGTCATTTTGCGGTGCCTCTTGCAAATCTTGGCCGATACACAAAGCTTTATGAATATGTTTGCGACAAGAGGATTGGATCATGCCTGCAAAAGGAACCGCAATTGCCGCGATCGCCTGCGCGATGATGGCGAGCACCGGCTTTGCCGGAACAGTCGAAGGCTCGGCCAGCTATCGCGAAAGGATCGCCGTTCCGCCCGATGCGACCCTGTTTGTTGAACTTCAGGATGTCTCGCTGGCCGATGCGCCAGCCGTGACGCTGGCGGCGCAGCGCTACGCTCTGTCAGCCGTTCCGGCCTCGTTTCAGCTGAGCTATGACGACTCTCTGATCAAGGACGGGCACCGCTATTCTGTGAGGGCGACGATTACTCAGGGGCAAAAGCTACTGTTCACCACGGACACGGCCTATCCGGTAATTTCAGATGAGGCGGGCAATTCCGTCGATCTGATGCTCGTGCAAGTTCAGGCACAGGGGGCGACAATGCTGGAGAATTCGGACTGGATCGCCGCATCGCTAAACGGTGAGCCCATCGAAACGGAGAGACGGCCGGAGCTGATCTTTGGCCAAGGCGGCGCGTTCTCGGGCACTGGCGGATGCAATCGGTTCACCGGTCAGGCCGAGATATCAGGCAACCGGATCGAGTTTCCCGACAATATGGCGGCCACCCTCATGGCTTGCCCGCCACCTTTGGACGAGATCGAACGCGCCTTCCTTAAAACAATGCAGAGCGTCACCACCTTCGCCATACAGGGCAACGCGTTGGCCCTTTTGGATGAGGCGGGCGAACCCGTCATCAAACTGGTTCGCAAGCAGTGACGCGTCAGGCCACAGCGCGGGATCGCCCTGCGTTGCGGCCTGAGAAGATGCAGCCGCCAAGGAAGGTGCCTTCAAGCGCGTTGTAGCCATGATAGCCTCCACCGCCGAAACCGGCGACCTCGCCGGCAGCAAACAGGCCGGGCACCACTTGCCCGTCCTCTCCGATCATCTGACTGTCCAGATTGGTCTGCAGCCCGCCAAGCGTCTTGCGGGTCAACACGTGCAGCTTGACCGCAATCAACGGGCCGTTTGAGGGATCGAGGAACTTGTGCGGTTTGGCCGTCCGGATCAGCTTGTCACCGCGGTAGTTGCGTGCCGCCAGAATCGCCATCATCTGAGCGTCTTTCGAGAACGGATTGTCGACTTGGGAATCCCGCGCCTCAATCTGCGCCCTCAGATGGGCCTCATCAATCAGACCTCCGCCCAACTGGTTCATCCCACTGACCAACTCGGTCAGAGTGTTCGCGACGACGAAATCCTCGCCCTTTTCCTTGAAAGCCTCAACAGGGGCTGTGGCTTTGCTGCCCGACAGAATGCGCTGGCGGATCACCTCCTTCCAACTGCCCGAGGTGAAATCGGGGTTCTGTTCTGACCCCGACAGAGCGAATTCCTTTTTGATGATCTTCTGGGTCAGAACGAACCAGCTATACTCGTGTCCTGTTTTCAGAATTTCGCGTAGCGTCCCCAGCGTGTCGAACCCCGGCAGGCAGGGCGGTTGCAGCCGATGACCCTTGGCATCGAACCACATCGAGCTTGGACCGGGCAAAATGCGAATACCGTGCGAGGGCCAGATCGGATCCCAGTTTCGCACGCCTTCGGTGTAGTGCCACATGCGGTCTCCATTGATCACATGTCCGCCCGCCTTTTCGCTGATCGGGATCATACGTCCGTCCACGTGAAACGGGACGCCTGCAACCATGTCTTGCGGAGGCTCGCCCAGACGGTCGCGGGGCCAGTTCTTTCGAACCATCTCAAAATTCCCGCCGATCCCGCCCGAGGTGACGATGACCGAAGGAGCGTAATATTCGAACTCGCCCAGCTCTTCGCGGTTGGTTTTGGCGCCGCGCTGGGCTGTATCCTCGGCCAGAACTTCGCCCGAGACACCTTTGGCACAGCTGTTCTGCATGATGATGTGGCTGACCTGATGGCGAAACTTCAGCTGGATCAGCCCGGCGCTGACATGTTCTTTCACGCGGCGGATGAAATGCTCCAACACGCCGGGGCCGGTGCCCCAAGTGATGTGAAACCGCGGCACCGAGTTGCCATGCCCGTCCGCGTAGGAGCCTCCACGCTCGGCCCAACCAACCACCGGAAACCAGCGCAGACCCATATCGTGCAGCCAAGGGCGCATTTCCCCTGCGGCGAATTCAACATAGGCTTCGGCCCATTTCCGGGGCCACAGATCGTCGTCGCGATCAAATTGCGCGCTGCCCATCCAATCCCGCAGGGCCAGGTCGTGGCTGTCTTTGATGCCCATCCTGCGCTGCTCGGGCGTGTCGACCATGAACAGGCCGCCGAGGCTCCAGAACGCTTGTCCGCCCAGGAAGCTCTCGGGTTCCTGATCCACAACGATCACCGTCTTGCCCCGGTCGCCCAGCTCAGCCGCAGCCGCCAGCCCGGCCAATCCGCCTCCGACAACGATGGCATCTGCCGTGTTATTGGCCATGTCAGATCCTTTCAGCGTTTGCGAAACCAAAGGAGGAAGGGGAACACAACGACATACATAGTGACGCCATAAACCGCCGAGGGCAAAGCCAGAGTGCTGAACCCGGTCTCGGTTCCCGTGATCAATGCCGCCAAGGTCAACCCGAGGGTCGAGTTCTGGATGCCGGTGTCAATCGAGATGCTTTTACACTCGGCCCAGGACAGGTTCGCCGCGCGTGAGACGCCCAAACCGATCAGAAGCAGGGCGATATTCAAAGACACCAACCCGGTGCCCATGATGCCAAGGTTCTCAATAAAAAGCTGCCAGTTTCCGGCCACGGCGGCGATGACGATCAGCAGGAACAGAGCGCCAGCCAGTTTGGACAACCCGCCCTCGATACGGTTTGCAAACCCCGTTGCAAACCTGCGGACCGTGATGCCGATGGCGACGGGCAGGGTCGTGATCAGGAACATGGCAACCGCCAGCCCAGTGATCGACACTTCGGGCGCGTCCTCGCCCATGAAATGCGCGATGGTCCAGGCGGCTAGGATCGGCACAGTCAGGATCGACAGTATACTGATCACCGCGGTAAGGCTGACCGAAAGCGCCACATCGCCCTTGGCAAATTTCGTCAGGATGTTGCTGGTTACACCACCCGGACAAAAACTGAGCAGCATGAAACCGACGGCAATCTCTGGCGGCAGGCCAAGGAGTTTTACGGTTGCAAACGCCGCGATTGGCAGCAGCACGACCTGACACAGCGCTCCGATTGCAAACGGGTATTTACGGGTGAGGACACGTCGGAAATCGGCGATCTCAAGCCCGATGCCCAAAGACAGCATGATGATGGCCAGCGAAACAGGCAGGCCGACATTGATTAGAAAATCCAAGAACAACTCCTCCCAAAGTCGTTTGAATGCAGACTAAGCGAGGGGGAAACCGTCAGGCAACCGCGTCGTTAGGTCATCTATAACGTTCTACAAACCGGCGCAGGATTTCGCCCGGCTGTGTGACGTCGGCGGCGTTGCAGATATCGATCAGGCGCTGGGCGTCCTCAGGAGGGAAATAGCCGTGGTGCTTATAGATGTTGATGCGCTGCTCAAAGTCTTTGGCGTCAGCTTCCGGATGGAACTGAGTCGCATAGACGTTCTGCCCCCAGCGGATCATCTGAAACGGGCAGGGGTCTGAGGCGACGAGATGCACGCATCCATCCGGCAGGGTCTGGACGGCCTCTTTGTGGCCCACAAACGCGTCGAACATGGGCGCAAGGCCCGCAGTCAAGGGATCAGCGGTACCGTCCGCAGTCAGATGGCATGCCGAGGGGCCGACCGGTTCGCCGAAACGGGTTTTGCTGACGTCGCCACCCAAATGCGCGGCCAGAACGCCTAACCCATAGCAGCAGCCCATAAAGGGGTGATCCTGTGCCGTGATTTGAGGCATCAGCCCCATGACCGCGTTTTCGATCTTTGTGTCCAACTCGGATTTCGTTGCTGGATCGTCGCTGACGCAACCCGGACCTCCGCCGACGATGACACCCGCGTAGTCGGTGACATTCAAGCCTTTGGGCAGGTCTTCGCAATCCAGCCGGATGCGGTGGGTTTGCTCGAGCGTCAGGCCGGTTTTGTCGAGGATCGAGGCATATTCGGCATCCGATGCATCAGCTTCGGGGCGCAATTGTAGGATCAGAAAGCGTTTCATAGTGGGGCTTTACCTGTCAAAGCGGCCAGAAGACAAGGATCGCGGGGATCGAAACAGCGATGATCAGGATCTCAAGCGGCAGACCCATGCGCCAATAGTCACCGAACCGATAGCCTCCAGGCCCCAGAACCAGCGTGTTGTTCTTGTGCCCGATCGGCGTGAGGAACGCGGCCGAGGCGGCAACGGCCACCGTCATCAGGAACGGATCGGGAGAGACCTCGAGCGTGCGGGCCATCTGGATGCCCACGGGGGCGGCGACAATGGCCGTGGCCGTGTTGTTCAGTACGTCCGACAGCGTCATCGTCACAACCATCAGAACGGTGAGGATGGCCCAGGCGGGCAGGCCATTTGTCAGCTGGATCAGGGCATTGGCGATCAATTCGGTGCCGCCTGAGGTCTCCAGCGCGCTGCCCAAAGGGATCATCGAGCCGAGCAGCACCACAACAGGCCATTCGATGTGATTATAGATGTCACTGATCGGCATGATTTTGGTCAGAACGTAGGCCACGACAACAAAACCCAGCGCGATGGGCAGGTAGATCAACCCGATGCTGGCCGCCAGAACCGCAGCGGCGAAGAGGCCGATGGCGAGCCACGCCTTTTCGTTCGCCGTCACGTTCAGCCCCCGCTGCGCCAGTGGCAGACAGCCCAGCCATTCTGTCACGTCGGCACCCCTGTCGCGGGGGCAGAGCAGAAGCAAGATGTCGCCGGCCTCGACCTCGGTCTTGCGGACCTGTTCAGTGATGCGGCGACCCTGGCGCGAGATGCCCATCAGAACCGTACTTTGCCGCCACGCCAGACCCAACCCTTGCGCGGTTCGACCGGTGATGCGCGCGCTTTCCGTGGCGACAACTTCGATCACCTCAAGCCCGTCGCCTTCTGCGGTCAGCATCTCTTGCCGACGGGTGTCCGAGAAATCCAGCTTAAGCGCCGCGCGGAACTCATCCAGCGCTTCGGGTCGCGCCTCCAGCACCAGCGCGTCGCCTTCTTTCAGCGTGGCGTGGGCGGACCGACCATAGCGCCGTTTGCCGTCTCGGATCAGGCCGATGATCGCTACGTCGGACTTTTCGGCATCCTCGTACAGCTCGCTAACACGCTTGCCGATATGAGGCGACTCGGGGGGTAGGGTGAGTTCGGCGATGTATTCGGCCAGCGCTTCGGTTGCTTCTTCCTGCGCGCCTCGGTTCGGGATCAGCCGCCAGCCGATGAGGGATACAAAAGCCAATCCGGCGATGGCCGCAATCCCGCCAACGGGCGCGAAGTCGAACATCTTGAACGGCTCGCCCAAGGTCTCGGCCCGGATCGAGGCGATGATGATGTTTGGCGGTGTCCCGATCAGGGTCGCCATGCCACCCAGGATCGTCGCAAAGCTGAGCGGCATGAGCGTCAGTCCCACCGCGCGCCCCGCTTTGCGCGCGGTTTGTATGTCTACCGGCATCAGAAGGGCCAGCGCGGCCACGTTGTTCATGAAGGCTGACAGAACTGCGCCGATCCCACCCATCAGTGCGATATGGGCGCCAAGCCCGCGCGAGGCATCCACGAGGGTGCGCGTGATCAGGAACACGGCCCCGGATCGGACAAGCCCGGCCGAGACCACCAGCACCAAGGCGACGATGATCGTTGCGGGATGTCCGAAACCAGCAAAGGCGTTGTCGACTGGCACAACACCCAGAGTCACCCCGATCATCAGGGCGGTGAAGGCCACAAGGTCATACCGGAAACGGCCCCAAAGGAGCATTCCAAAGACTGTAATGAAAAGCGCAAACAGAATGATTTGATCGGTCGTCATGCGGCCACCTTACCCTCAGATGGGCGTCCCGCAAGCCGCTCTCTTGATCCTTTGCCCTGCAAACGTCTATATGAGCGCCGAATACGCTAACATGATGACGAGGACGCACCATGGCAGGCCACTCCAAATGGGCCAATATCCAGCACCGCAAGGGACGTCAGGACGCCGCGCGGTCCAAACTGTTTTCCAAACTGTCGAAAGAGATCACCGTGGCCGCCAAGATGGGCGACCCCGATCCCGACAAGAACCCGCGCCTGCGTCTGGCGGTGAAAGAGGCCAAGTCAAACTCGGTCCCCAAGGACGTGATCGACCGCGCGATCAAGAAATCGGTTGCAGGCGAAGGCGACGAATACGAAGAAATCCGGTACGAAGGTTACGGCCCCAACGGTGTTGCCGTGATCGTCGAGACCATGACGGATAACCGCAACCGGACGGCCTCGACCGTGCGTTCGACCTTTTCCAAGAACGGTGGAAATCTCGGCGAGACCGGCTCGGTCGGGTTCATGTTCGACCGCAAGGGTGAGGTGGTTTATCAGGCGGATGCAGGCGACGCGGATACCATCTTTGAAGCTGCGATCGAGGCCGGTGCCGAGGATGTCGAAAGCTCGGAAGATGGTCATATCATCTGGTGCGCCGATACCGATCTGAACGACGTGTCGAATGCGCTGGAAGAGGCACTTGGCGAGTCCGAATCCACCAAGCTGGTCTGGAAACCAACCACGACCACTGAGCTGGGTCTGGAAGACATGCAAAAGCTGATGAAGCTGGTCGATGCGCTGGAAGATGACGATGACGTTCAGCGCGTGACAACCAATTTCGAAGCGACTGATGAGGTCATGGCGCAGCTCTGATCGCACTCAAAAACTGGTACCTGAAAGCCCGGCCCGTTTGGTCGGGCTTTTGTTTTTTGCTTCCGAAGTGTTGCTTGGCTGATCCGGCTCAAGCGAATACTCTTTGAAATGTGGGCGAGAAAACAAAAGGGCTGGCTTTGATGCCAGAGTGATTTATGGCGCGTGACCCGTCAGATCTGGCAAAACGCAACGTCCCGGTTCTCGCCGGGCAGAGCATTCTGTCTCAGGTCGCGTGGACCTTAGGCAGTCCGTCGGTGGTTTTACCGTTTCTGGCGGTCTCATTCGAGTTGCCGATGTTCATCGCTGGGGCGTTGGTCTCAGTTCGCATGGTCGGCAGCATGATCGCGGATTTCTTTCTGGCGCGTTCGATTGCCGCGCGGCCCGAGAAGAAACGCGGGATCGCGATGACCGAAATTGCAATCGGAACCTGCCTTTTGGTCGCCATGGGAGTGGCCGCCACAGGCGTCGTGCCGTTGATTGCCATTGCCTTCATTGCAGTCTTTTTCCTGATCGGGCTTATCGATGAGGTGCAGAACCTCATGTTAACCGATCTACTGGGCGATCATGTGCATTCGAAATCCCGAATGATGATGCAGTATTTGCAATTGGGGGCCGGTGGACTGGGCGCCATAGGGTTGGCACTTTTGTTGCATGAGTTGACCAAGGACAATCCGCCGTTTTCGCGCCACTCAGCCGTCATCGCTGTCTCCGCCACGTTCTTTTTACTGTCTGCCCTGTCGATCCTTGCGATGTTTGAGATCCGCAAGGCCAACAGTTCAGAATCCAATGAAGCCAAACACTTGGGCCTGTCTCTGAAGGCCAATATCAAGTCCATTTTCAGCATGTTCGACCATGCCTGGTTTCGCCGCTACCTGGTCATGCGCATGCCGCTTGTCGTGGTGTCCTTGTCGGTGCCGTTTTTCGCCCTGATTGCGGCCGAGGCGCATCATAGCTCGGCCAAGGGGCTGACCGCTATGATTGTGTCTTCGGCGTCTGGCTATCTTGTCTCGGCCCCGCTTTGGCAGCTGTTGAACATGAAATCCCATCGTACCGTTATGGTCGCAGGGACTTTGATGGTGGCGATCACGGGGATCGTCCTTTTGGCGTTTCACTATCTGGGCATCGACCACGAAGTTCACCTGCATGCGATTGCCCTGTTCATCGCAACGGTTGCCGTCACGGGGATCAGCAGCGCGCGCAAGCTCTACTTTCTTGACGTCGCCCCGAAAGAGCAGCGGGTTCAGGCCTCTGCCGCGATCAAAAGCATCGCACGCCTGACCGCTGTTGCCATGTCAGCCGCTTTGGCAGCGGTCGCGCATATGCATGAGGTTTCGCTGGCGGTTGCGTTCATTGTTCTGTGCAGTCTGGTCGCAACCGCTGCCTGTTACATGGTCGTCTTGCCCAAGCCAGCGACACCTGATTCGCAGGGCGGCTGAAGTCACCAGAGGCCCAATCAGAAGAACGACGAAATCTCGTCCAGAGGTTTCTTCATCTTGGCAACGGAGGGGACAGTCGCGGCCTCTGATGGGTGACCAACGGCGATAATCATTGTGGGCTTTTCCGATGCCGGCCGTCCCAGCGCGTCATTCAGGAACTTCATCGGGTTCGGCGTGTGCGTCAGCGTCGAAAGCCCGGCGTGATGTAGGGCGGCCAAAAGAAAGCCCGTTGCGATGTTGACGCTTTCGGGGACGTAGTAGTTTTTGTACCGCGTGCCATCTTCGAACTCACCCCAGCGCTGGGCGAAAACCACGATCAGCCAAGGGGCAATGGTCAGGTGTTCTTTGACTGCGTTGGTTCCGATGGGCTCAAGCGCTTTGATCCACTCGTCCCCTGCGCCGCCAGCATAGAAGCGACGCTCTTCTTCCTCGGCCTCTTCCCGGATGCGCTGTTTCAAAGCCGGGTCAGCGATGGCGGCAAAATGCCATGGCTGGTGGTTGGCCCCGGATGGCGCGGTGCCTGCGGTCCGCAAGCAGGCCTCAATCACTTGGCGATCAACGGGGCGGTCGATGAAATCTCGGATGGTATGGCGCTGGCGCATCTTGTCGTAGAATGCCTGAGCGGCCTGCTGCATCTCGGCATCGCTCATCTCGCTTCGATGGGGCAGGGGTATCGGATCATAGCTGAGCGCATCGCGTGAGAACATGGTCTTACTCCGGATTTTTGCTCTTTATCTGGCGGTCGGCATCCGGGATCAAGGCCTTTGCAGCGCCCCGTTTTACGGCTTTGGTCAAGGGGGTCAGAGCCGAGGCCAAAACGCGACCAACCTGCCAATTGAGGGGTACGTCCAAAGGCGCATCGGGCGCGACTTCGCAAAGCCTGCCATCCTGCAAAGCGTCGCGCACCAGGGGCTCGGGGTTCATGCCCCAACCCAATCCAGCAATAGCGGCATCGACAAACCCATGGGATGAGGGGACGAAATGCGAAGGCGGTGAGAGTCGCTGCCCGGTTTGGGCCGCCATCCAGACCCTCTGAAGGCTGTCCTTGCGGTTGAATACAAGGCAGGGCGCTTTTGCCAGCGATCGTGCGGTCAATCCCGCGCTGAACCAGCGCTTGGTAAATTCCGGGCTGGTCGTCGCGAGATACCGCATCGCGCCAAGGGCATGGGAATCACATCCGGTGACAGGTTGCCCTCCGACGGTGATTGCAGCACTGACCTCGCCACGGCGCAGCCAGTCTGCCGAATGCTCCTGATCGTCGATCACGAGATCGAACAACAGGTCCGGCACCTGCGTCATCACATCGATGAACCACGCAGCCAGAACATCTGCCGGAAGGGCGATGCGCACCCGCGCCGGACCGGGGCCGCTCTCCAAGGTCAATTCGCGTGCAAGTTGGGACTCCAGCAGTCCGATATCCTCGGCATGTTTGGCAATCCGCAGCCCGGCAGGCGTGGCGGTGCAGGGAGAGCCGCGATTGATCAGGCTGGTGCCGATGCGATCCTCCAACGCTTTGATCCGCTGGGAAATTGCCGAGGGCGTAACGGACAGCTCAGAGGCCGCCGCGTCAAAGCTCCCGTGCCGCAGAATCGCGGCCAGCGCGTCCAGGTGATGTGGATCGATGAACATTAGTCAGATTTAATCTTGTTCAGTATCTTTAATTTGATAGGCCGAGGCGAAGCCGCTAGTCAAACCTTCAAACGACAGGAGGTTTCATGTCAGCGCCCCTCATCGCTGGTTTTGTCCTTAGCTTCAGCCTGATTCTGGCCATTGGTGCGCAGAATGCGTTCATCCTACGGCAGGGTCTGCGGCGCGAGCATGTGTTTATCCTGTGCCTGACTTGCGCCGTATCGGACGCGATTTTGATTTCCGCCGGGATTGCAGGATTTGGCACGCTGGCACAGGCCGCGCCGTGGTTCGAGACTGTCATGCGCTTTGGCGGCGCCGCGTTTCTTACATGGTACGGATTACGCAGCCTTCGGTCAGCCTGGCAGGGCGGGGCGGCGATGGAAATGGGCGAGAGCCAACGCACAAGCCTGCGGTCGGCGATGCTGACCGTGCTGGCCTTCACCTGGCTGAATCCGCATGTCTATCTGGATACCGTGGTGCTGATCGGCTCGATTTCGGCCCAGTATGAGGACCGGTTCAGCTTTGCCATTGGGGCCGTGACCTCAAGCTTTGTTTTCTTCTTCACGCTGGGCTACGGGGCCAGGATATTGTCGCCGTTTTTCGCGCGCCCACGCGCATGGCAGGTGCTGGACGCGCTGATTGGGATTGTGATGCTGGGAATTGCGTGGAAGTTACTTGTCATGTGAAGGGTTGTTCTACCGGTAAATTCGGTGTTCAACCGGGACCATGACAACAGCTTCCGCCCCTTCGCGCCCCGTAGTGGGAATGTTCTGGATGTTCGCTGCGGGTCTGGCCTTTGTGGTGATGACGGCGCTGGTGAAATCACTCGGCTCGACTATGGACCCGATTCAGGCTGCGTTTTTGCGCTACGTTCTTGGGTTGGTGTTTCTGTTGCCTGCTCTGCGGTCGATCCTGGCAACGCGGTTGAGCAAGCGCGATCTCTCATTATTCGGGCTAAGAGGGGTCATCCACGGGGTAGCGGTCATGCTGTGGTTCTACGCGATGACCCGCATTCCTTTGGCCGAGGTGACGGCCATGAACTACATGACCCCGGTCTATGTCACGCTGGGCGCGGCCCTATTTCTGGGTGAGAAGCTGGCCTTTCGCCGATTGGCCGCCATTCTGGTCGCCTTGATCGGCGTGTTGATCATTCTGCGCCCCGGATTTCGCGAAGTTTCCAGCGGGCATCTCGCCATGCTGGGAACAGCGCTGACGCTGGGTGGGTCCTACCTGCTGGCCAAACTGCTGGTGCGGGATATCCCGCCCTCGGTCGTGGTGGCCCATCTGTCGATCTGGGTGACGCTGGCCTTGATCCCCTTTGCAATCGCGGTCTGGTCGCCGCCTACTCTGCGGGACATTGGGGTGCTGTTTCTGGTCGCAAGCTTTGCAACGGCAGGGCACTATTTCATGACGCTAGCGCTGCAGGCCGCGCCGGTTGCGGTGACCCAGCCGGTCACCTTCCTGCAGCTTATCTGGGCGACGACTGTCGGAGCCTTGGTGTTCCACGAAAGCGTTGACATCTGGGTCGTGGCTGGCGGTACGCTGATCCTGACCGCCGTCAGCTTCATTTCCTGGCGCGAAGCGGTGCTGAACAAACGCGATGTGACACCATCGGCTTTTGCACCCAAAGCATGAAAACATGCGTCCGAAAACGAGATTGATTGACGAGTCAATAAAAAGCGCCTAGCGTCGTCGGGAAATCCTGTTGCCCAGGGGGACGCGATGCCAAAAGTCGGAATGGAGCCTATACGCCGTGATGCGATCGTTCGTGCGACGATTGCCGAATTGGGCGTACAGAAATCTCTGGATGTGACCGTCAGCCAGATCGCCAAACGCGCGGGCATGTCCAGCGCGCTGGCGCACCATTATTTTGGCGGTAAGGATCAGATCTTTCTGGCCGCCATGCGGCAAATCCTGACGGATTTCGGCAAGGAAGCCCGGACCGAGCTGGCCGCCGCAGCCCCTGACCAACGGGCGCAAGCCATCATCCGCGCCTGTTTCGCCCATTCATGCTTCACCCCGGACGTGATTGCCGCGTGGATGACATTCTATGTCCTCGCGCAGACAAACGATGATGCCCTGCGGCTGTGGAAGGTCTATCAGGCGCGCATCCGCTCGAACCTGATCCATGCGCTGCGCCCCCAAATTGCCGAACCGATCAACGCGGCCGAGACCATGATTGCCTTGATCGACGGGCTGTATATCCACTCGGCGCTGAGCGCCCCGGAAGAACCTCAGCTGGCTGCCAATCACGCCTTGCGCGTCCTGAATACTCTGCTCGAGGGCGAAAAATGACAAAACCAAACATTCTGATCCTGATGGTGGATCAGCTGAACGGCACCTTGTTTCCCGACGGTCCGGCCGACTGGTTGCATGCGCCGAACCTGAAGAAACTGGCCGAACGCTCGACCCGTTTTGCCAATGCCTATACGGCCTCACCGCTTTGCGCACCGGGACGGGCGAGCTTCATGTCGGGTCAGTTGCCCTCACGCACAGGGGTTTACGATAACGCGGCCGAGTTCCGCAGCGACATCCCGACCTATGCACACCATCTGCGCCGCGCGGGTTACTACACTTGCCTGTCGGGTAAGATGCATTTTGTTGGTCCCGACCAGTTGCACGGGTTCGAAGACCGCCTGACCACCGATATCTACCCCGCTGATTTCGGCTGGACTCCGGATTACCGTAAACCGGGTGAGCGGATCGACTGGTGGTATCACAACATGGGTTCCGTCACCGGTGCGGGTGTGGCGGAAATCTCGAACCAGATGGAGTATGACGACGAGGTCGCCTATCACGCAAAGGCCAAGCTCTATGATCTCGCGCGCGGAAATGACGACCGTCCCTGGGCTATGACCGTGAGCTTTACGCACCCTCACGACCCCTATGTTGCGCGTCGCAAGTACTGGGATCTCTATGAGGATTGCGAGCATCTGCTACCCGAGATCTCTGATCTTGGCTATGACAATCAGGACCCGCATTCCAAGCGTATTTTCGACGCCAACGACTGGCGCAGCTTCGACATCACCGAAGAAGATATCCGCAAGTCGCGCCGCGCGTATTTCGCCAATATCTCGTACCTGGATGACAAGATCGGTGAGATCATCGAAGTGCTGGAGACGACACGCCAAGAGGCGATCATCATGTTTGTCTCGGACCATGGCGACATGCTGGGTGAACGTGGCTTGTGGTTCAAGATGACGTTCTTCGAGGGCTCGTCGCGCGTGCCGTTGATGATCTCGGCGCCGGATTTGCCTGCAGGCCTGATCGAAACACCTGTGTCGACCATCGACGTGACCCCGACGCTGGGCGCGCTGGCCGGTGTTGATATGGCCGAGATTGCCCCATGGACGGATGGCGAAGACCTCGTGCCTCTGGCCAAAGGGCAGGAGCGGACAGCCCCTGTAGCGATGGAATACGCGGCCGAGGCCTCTTATGCGCCGCTGGTCTCGTTGCGCTATGGCAAGTGGAAATACAATCGGTGCGCGCTGGATCCCGATCAGCTGTTTGATCTTGAGGCCGACCCGCATGAACAGAACAACCTCGCCGATGATCCCGCGCATGCCGGAACCTTGCAAACCCTGCGCGCCAAGTCCGAGGCGCGCTGGGATCTGGACCGGTTTGATGCGGATGTCCGCGCCAGCCAGGCGCGCCGCTGGGTTGTCTACGAGGCGTTGCGGCAGGGTGGGTACTACCCGTGGGACTACCAGCCGCTGCAAAAGGCATCCGAGCGCTACATGCGCAACCACATGGACCTGAATATCGTCGAGGAAAGCCAGCGGTTCCCGCGCGGCGAGTGACCTCTTCTTCTTTTTGAAAATACGCCCGCCGGAGGCAGAGCAGGTTTCGAAACCTCTCACGGCGGATCTATGGAGACGTGAAATGGAAGCAGATTTTGTCATTGTGGGTGCTGGCTCTGCCGGCTGTGCGATGGCCTATCGCCTGAGTGAGGCCGGGGCCTCGGTTCTGGTGATCGAACATGGGGGCACGGATGCCGGGCCATTTATTCAGATGCCCGCGGCGCTGAGTTACCCGATGAACATGTCGCTTTATGACTGGGGATTCAGCTCGGAACCCGAACCCAACATGAACAACCGCCGGATGGCCTGTCCGCGTGGCAAGGTGATCGGTGGGTCTTCCTCGATCAATGGGATGGTTTATGTGCGCGGCCACGCGCGGGATTTTGACACTTGGGCGGATATGGGGGCGGATGGCTGGTCCTATGCGGATGTGCTGCCTTACTACAAACGCATGGAAAACTGGCATGATGGCGGCCATGGCGGTGACCCGGAATGGCGGGGCAAGGATGGTCCACTGCATGTGTCACGCGGTCCGCGCAAAAACCCGTTGTTCCAAGCCTTCGTCGATGCTGGACAGCAAGCGGGCTATGAAGTCACGGGCGACTATAACGGCGAGAAGCAGGAGGGTTTTGGCCCGATGGAGCAGACCGTCTGGAAAGGACGGCGCTGGTCAGCTGCAAATGCTTATCTGCGACCTGCTCTGAAACGTCCCAACTGCGACCTTGTCAAAGGTTTGGCGTCGCGCGTTGTGATGGAAGAGGGTCGCGCAGTTGGTGTAGAACTGGTGCGTGGCGGCAAGAAAGAGGTCATTCGTGCCCGGCGTGAGGTTATTCTGGCCGCTTCGTCGATCAATTCGCCCAAACTGCTGATGCTCTCGGGGATCGGTTCGGCATCACATCTGGCAGAGCACGGCATTGACGTGATCGCCGACCGCCCCGGCGTGGGCGCAAACCTGCAGGACCATCTGGAGTTGTATATCCAGCAGGCCTCGTTGCAGCCGATCACGCTGTACAAGCACTGGAACCTGTTCAGCAAAGGTCTGATTGGCGCGCAGTGGCTGTTCACCAAAACCGGTCTTGGGGCCTCGAACCAGTTCGAGAGCGCGGCGTTCATCCGGTCGAACCCGGGTGTGGAATACCCCGACATCCAGTACCACTTCCTGCCAATTGCAGTGCGCTATGACGGTCAGGCCGCGGCCGAGGGGCACGGGTTCCAGGCGCATGTGGGGCCGATGCGGTCTCCGTCGCGTGGGGCTGTGACTTTGCGGTCGAACAAGGCTGAAGACGCGCCGGTGATCCGGTTCAACTACATGAGCCACGAAAAAGACTGGGAAGACTTCCGCAAATGCATCCGCCTCACCCGTGAGATCTTTGGTCAGGACGCCTTCAAACCTTATGCGGGCAAAGAGATCCAGCCCGGCGCTTCGGTGCAGACGGATGAGGAGCTGAATGCCTTCATCGCAGAGCATGCCGAGAGCGCCTATCACCCCTGTGGCACCTGCCGGATGGGGCGCGCGGATGACAAGAACGCCGTGGTCGACCCCGAAGGTCGTGTCATCGGTGTGGATGGTTTGCGCGTGGCGGACAGCTCGATCTTCCCGCAGATCACCAATGGTAACCTCAACGCGCCGTCGATCATGGTGGGTGAGAAGATGTCGGATCACATACTGGGCAAGGACGCGCTGCCGAAGGCCAATGACCGCCCGTGGATTCACCCGCAATGGGAGGTGGCGCAGCGCTGATTTGATCCGCGTCAAAGTGGGGTGGGGTGACATCCGATAAACCTGAATCGCAACGACATTTATTCAGGAGCGAACAGGAATGTCCCACACCCCGCATGAACTGGCCGAAGAGTTTCCGGACAAAGTTGAGGTGATGAGCCAGCTCAAGCAGACGGACGCTCATTTTGCGCGGCTGGCTGACGAGTATCACGAGATTAACCGCCGCGTTCACCGCGCCGAAACCAATATCGAGCCGGTGGAAGAACTGGCCGAGGGCGAGATGCGTAAGAAACGCGCCGCGCTTAAGGATGAAATCTGGGCGATCGTGTCCAAGGTTTAACGCCAACAGCGGGGGCTCTGCCCCCGCACCCCCGGGATATTTTGGCCAGATGACGATCAAGTGACCTCATAGGGCAGTGTGCCTCGGGTATGAGTGTCGATGGCCAAGCGCCGTTCCAGTGGCGGAACCGAGCGTTGGTGGCAATTTGCGCGCTCACAGATGCGGCAGGAAATGCCGATCGGTTCGTAGGCGCTGGCGTTGTTGATATCCAGATTATCTGCATAGACCAATGCTTCGGCGTGGCGGGTTTCGCAGCCCAATGCAATGGCATAGCGACGCACCGGCGCACCGAATGAGCCGCCGGGTTTTGAAACATCCCTCGCCAGCGAAATGTAGCGGACACCATCGGGCGTTTCCGCCAGTTGCCGCAGGAAATGCCCCGGAGTTTCAAAGGCGCGGTGGACGTTCCACAACGGGCAGGCACCGCCAAAGCGGGCAAATTGCAGCCGCGTGGCCGAGTGGCGCTTGGTAATCGTTCCGGCCTGATCTACGCGGACGAAGAAGAACGGGATGCCTTTTGCGCCGGGCCGCTGCAAAGTGGACAGGCGGTGCGCGACCTGTTCGATTGAGGCGCCAAAGCGGTTGCTCAGCATTTCCAGATCATGCCGGTCCTCTTGGGCGGCGGCCAGAAATGCGCTGTAGGGCATCAGGGACGCGCCCGCGAAGTAGTTGGCAAGGCCGATTTTGGCGATGGCGCGGGCCTCTTCACTCTGGAATTTGGCGAAATCGAGCGTGGCCTCTAACAGCTTGTCCTGACTGATGAGGGCAACCTGAAGCAGCAGTTGAAAGACCTGCGTTTGCGGTGCAGCGCGCGAGGACAGGCGCAGGGTTCTGCTTTCCTTGTCGTAGCTGCGCAACGGGTTGATGTCTGAGAAGATCACTTGAATGCCGCGTTCTTCCAGGCTTTGCAGCGCGGCCTGACGGATGCCGCCCGGGCCGTCGGCGCGTTTGGCAAACAGTTCGGCGGCGCGGTCAACCGCGTCGATGTAGTTGTCGCAATAGTGGAAGAAGTCGCGAACTTCCTCCCATGGGCTGGCTTGGGTGCGGGAGTCTTCGCGGCCTAGCGCTTCGTCTAGTGAGGCGAGGCGTTCGTGGGTTTGGCGATAGCTTCGGTGCAACTCGATAAAAGCACGGGCAAGAGCTGGGGCGTTTGAGGCGGTTAGGCGCAGATCAGCTAGTGGGGGGATATCGTCGGCAAAGACCGGATCGGCCAGCGCCTCACGCATATCCGAGACCAGCCGCTCGCTATCGCCCGTACTTAGCTCGGTCACGTCCATGCCGAACTCCTGCGCCAACGCCAGAACAACGGTGGTCGAGATCGGCCGGTTGTTGTTTTCCATCTGGTTCAGGTAGGGCAGGGAAACACCCAGTTTTGTGGCAAATTCCTTCTGGGTCAGCGTCAAGCGCGTGCGCATTTCGCGCAGTTTGGCGCCGGCATAGAGTTTTTGGGTGGCCATGGAAGTGCCTTTGCAACTTTTCTATTCCGGCACGTTAACTTTGCAAACCCTCTTGGGCAAGGCGTCTTAGAGGCCCAATTGCCGTTCGCGCCAAATGACCGAGCAGATCGCTGCGATGGCAAGGATCGCCGTGACCAGCATGAGCCAGAGCAGGGGCATTGCGCCTGTTTCGACGGTCAGTAGCGCCCCTGCCAGTGCGCTCAGGCCTGCTCCTCCGCCCAGCATGATTGCGCCGCTGAGGCCCGAGGCGGTGGCGGCCAGATGTGGTCGAACGGACAGGGCACCGGATGTTGCGTTTGGGATCGTCATCCCATTGCCCAATCCGACGAACGTCATGAAGCCGAAAAAACTGAGCGCTGTTCCGAAGCCTGTCAGGAACAAAGCGGCAGACAGGGCGACGCCGGCGGCGTTCAGCCAGGTTCCCCAAAGTACCATGCGGTTGATGCCGAACCTGACCGAATACCGCCCGCTGAAGAAGTTCCCCAAAAAATAGCCCAACGCGGGTGCGCCGAAATAGATACCGACTTCGGCCGCGCTCATGCCAAAGACTTCGGTTCCGATGAAGGGTGCGCCGCCCAGATAGGCAAAGAACGCGCCGGACGAGCACGCAGAGGAGAGGGAGTAGCCCCAGAACCGGGGAGACATGAGCAGTTCAGGGTATTCGCGAAATTGCTGCAGCAGGGTTTTACCGCTTTTGGCTGAGGTTTCCCCGAAATCGACATAGGTCAAGGCAAGGGTCAGGGCGCCCAAAGCGAAGGGCAGCCAGAAATTGGCTTTCCAGCCAAAGCTCTCTTCCAGTAACCCGCCTATGGCCGGGCCAATCATCGGGACTACGGCCATTCCCATGGTGACGTATCCGATCATCGAGGCCGCCTGATCCTGATCATACATGTCGCGAACCGCGGCCCGGCTGAGGACCATCCCGACCACCACGACCGCTTGACACATGCGGAAAAGTAGGAACACCTCGGCTGTCGGTGCATAGATGCAGCCAAGTGTCGCCAGCAGAAAGAGTGCGAGTCCCCAAAGCAAAACCGGGCGTCGTCCCGCCTTGTCTGCAATTGGCCCGATGATGATCTGCAGGACCGCGTTTACCAGCAGATAAAGGGCGATCGACAGTTGCATGACCTTGTAATGCGTGTCGAAATGTAGGGCCATGTTCGGCAGGCTTGGCAGGAATAGATTCATGCTCAGCGCCGACAGTCCCGAGAGAAGAACCAAAGTGCCGATTGTGGGTGGTGTGCGATAAGCCGACGACGTTCTGAACTGCATGGTTCGCTTGTATAGCTGTTGAGTAGGCAAAGGCCAGACGCTTGATGCTGTTGGTAGAAATTCGCAAATTTACAGTTTGAGCAAACGAGATTTTCAAAACTTTGCAAATTTGCCGAAAATACCTTTGGCTGAAGGGTAGCTAACTGTAGGGTCCGGTCAGATTTCACAGGGGACTATCGCCATGAAAGACATCCTTTCCGAGCTTGAAGAACGCCGCAACGCGGCCCGTCTGGGTGGTGGGCAAAAACGGATCGACGCGCAGCATGGGCGGGGCAAGCTGACCGCGCGCGAGCGGATCGAGCTGCTGCTGGACGAAGGCAGTTTTGAAGAATTCGACATGTTCGTCAGCCACCGTTGCACCGAATTCGGGATGGAAAAACAAAAGCCTGCCGGGGATGGTGTGGTCACCGGCTGGGGCACGATAAATGGCCGTATGGTCTATGTGTTCAGCCAGGATTTCACCGTGTTTGGTGGTTCGCTGTCGGAAACGCACGCCCAGAAGATCTGCAAGATCATGGATATGGCCGTGCAGAACGGCGCGCCGATCATCGGGATCAACGACTCGGGTGGTGCGCGAATCCAGGAAGGCGTCGCCTCGCTCGCGGGTTATGCCGAAGTGTTCCAACGCAACATCACCGCGTCCGGCGTGGTACCTCAGATCAGCGTGATCATGGGCCCCTGTGCGGGTGGCGCGGTATACAGCCCGGCGATGACGGACTTTATCTTCATGGTGAAGGACTCATCCTACATGTTCGTCACCGGCCCGGACGTGGTGAAGACCGTCACGAATGAGGTCGTTACAGCTGAGGAACTGGGTGGGGCTTCAACGCATACCAAAAAGTCCTCGGTCGCGGATGGCGCTTTTGAAAACGATGTCGAAGCTTTGGCCGAGGTGCGCCGACTGGTCGACTTCCTGCCGCTCAACAACCAGGAAAAACCTCCGGTTCGGCCTTTCTTTGACGATCCCAACCGTGTCGAAACCTCATTGGATACATTGGTACCGGACAATCCAAACACACCGTACGACATGAAGGAGCTGATCACGAAGATTGCGGATGAAGGCGATTTCTACGAGATTCAGGAAGACTTCGCCAAGAACATCGTCACTGGCTTCATCCGTCTGGAAGGACAGACTGTGGGTGTTGTGGCGAACCAGCCCATGGTTCTGGCTGGGTGTCTGGATATCGACAGCTCACGCAAGGCGGCGCGTTTTGTGCGCTTCTGCGACTGTTTCGAGATCCCGATTCTGACGCTGGTGGACGTGCCCGGCTTCTTGCCTGGGACGCAGCAAGAATATAGCGGCGTGATCAAGCATGGTGCCAAGCTGCTTTATGCGTACGGTGAGGCGACCGTACCGAAAGTGACCGTGATTACCCGTAAGGCCTATGGTGGCGCTTATGTTGTGATGGCCTCGAAGCATCTCCGTGGCGATTTCAACTATGCGTGGCCCACGGCTGAGATCGCGGTGATGGGTGCGAAAGGCGCGACCGAGATCATCCACCGCGCTGACCTCGGCGACGCTGAGAAGACCGCGCAGCATGTCTCCGACTATGAAGACCGTTTCGCCAACCCGTTTGTGGCGGCTGAACGCGGCTTTGTGGATGAGGTGATCATGCCGCAATCAACGCGCCGTCGTGTCTCACGGGCTTTTGCCAGCCTGCGCGGCAAGCAGTTGAAAAACCCGTGGAAAAAGCACGACAACATCCCTCTCTGAGTGTGCGGGGTGGGGCGACCCACCCAAATCCGCCGAAAATTGCGGTACTCCGCCGCGGTTTGCCCGAATTCAAGGCAGAATTGACAACGAGCGAAAAATCGTCGAATGATCCGATCCATCAGACATAGAACCGCGCGGGCACATAGCACTGCGCGCGCGATCCCGGAAGGAGGAGCCTGCCATTGGCGGGTCCGGGGTCGCGCCTTGGGTCTGATGTTTAGTATCCTGTCTCTGCCAAGCATTTCAGTGGCCGAAACCTCTCTGCCCGTGCCTTCAGGCCAACCCGTGCATCTGAGCGACGTTCTGTTGGACAACAACCCGGGAGAGCTGTGGGTGCGGTTCCGGTTCATCGCCCCAAAGATCGGCGCGACGGTGGGGCGGATCGGGTACGACGTGGCCTCAAACGATATGGAGCATCTGTGCCAGACGCTGGCGGTTGCCTATGTCGCCCAGCATGATTTGGACCCGGCCCTGGTGGTAATTTCACTGTCCGACCGCCCGATCCAATTCGGCGATGCCGCCCCCGATGCAACTCAGTTTTTCGAAGCCTACCGGCTGGAGCAGTCCCGGTGTATCTGGGAGGGGCTCTGACCATGATTTGTCGTCATGAAAGCAGAGCATCTCAGACAACGGATGCGGCTTTGGAGGTGCGCGCTATGACTTTTTCCCCTTTCGGGTGCGAATTCTTATTCCCGATGACAGCGGTCAACGAGGTGCTAGGATGTTGAAGCATCGGGGTTTTCCGGGCCGTCTGCCGGGGACGGATTTTCAATTCACTATCCGCCGTGCCAACCCTAAGGGCGTGACGCCGATCACCCGGCGTGAGCGGTTCCGCGACCGCAAACCTGCGGACCGTCGCGCAGATGCCGCCTTTATGGAGGCGCTTTGGCAGAACTTCGGGGATCAGCCCTTTGAACGCGGCAATCTGGATGCAGGGCGGCTGAGCTGGCTGTTTGAGCGTGAGGTCGTGCCAGCCGAAGATCCCTTCGACCCGGCTAGCTATGATGCGTTGTTGGTCATTGATCTGGACGCGGCACGTGCGTCTTTTCCCGAAGTTTTCGGGGTGGGCTGAGCGGTGATCCACCCTGTGCCTCATATCCTTGCCCGCATGGGTAAAACCCTGCCCGAAGACGGGCAGGGCGGGTATATGGCGTCAGAAGTTCAGCTGCGCGGCGACCTGAACCCGGCTGCCGTCGAAGGTGTCACCGGTTGTTGCGTCGTTGCGCTCACCATAGATGTACTCGGCGCTCAGCGTCAGGCTGTCGGTCGCCTGATAGAAGGCGTTGACGTGGATTGTCTCCAACTCGGTGAAGTTGAGGGATCCGCTGCCGTCCGAGAAGCTGTTGGTCGCCAGATCGTAGTCTTCCCGACCATAGGCGATGCCGACATTCCATTTCGCACCCAGATCCTGACGGAGCTCAATCGTGTAGCCGTCAACGTCATTGGCCTGGCCGTTGACGATGGCGTTGCCAAGGCCGATCAGGTAGGGGCCGATCGCTTGACCAGTCACGTAGTTGACCTGGAACAGACCGCCCTCCCATGGGCGAACCGATCCCGAAAGGGTCACGCCCCACTGGTCCACTTCGGTGGCACCATCGCTGGTTTCGGCTTTACCGTAGAGGCCCGAGATACGCGCGACGTAAGTACCGTCATTGTATTCAGCCGCCGCGGTCAAAACCGGGTCGTTCGAGTTCGAGCCGCTGACGTTTTCCTCGAGCGAAACGCTGAAATCAGTGTTCGTGCCGAAGCTGTTGGTATAGCGGATTTGCGGCTGACGGGCGAAGGCGATGCCAACCGGGCCGTTGAATTCAACCGACGTAGGGTAGGTGTCCAGCGGCTGGAAGTTTGTCCAGTACTGACCGATCAGCCAATTGTCACCAATGGTGATGTTGGCATGACGCAGACGCAGTTCGGCCGTGCCGTTGGAGGCAAACAGGTCCAGCTCCAACTGACCGCCGATGTCACCCAGGGCACTGGGCGTGCTGGTGCGCAGGCCGATGCGCGACTGGCGTACGGTGCTGCCGAAGGTTCCGCTGGTTGCGGTCGAAGGCTCGCCGATGACGTTCACGAACGCGGTGTCGCCCTGGTCGAAGTCGAAATCATAAAAGAAGTCGGCTTTGATGTAGCCGTAAAGGTCCAGGCTGGTGTTCCCAAGGCGGAAATCGCCATTCGCCGGACCGGCGCTGGAAGCCTCGAGCGCTTCGACCCGAGCCCGCAGAGCATCAAGCTCGGCCTGTGTTTGAGCGTCCTGAGCAAAGGCAAGCGTGCTGGTCACACTAAACGCAGTGGCAGCAAGCAGGATTGCCTTTTTTCTCTTTGTAAACATGTGGGTGTTTCCTTGTTTGCGAGTGTGCGTGGCCAAAGTTCCACGCGCCCAGCGATCAGGGAAATCACGAAAGAGGGACTGAAAACGCGTTTTTGCTCAAGTATTTGTGCTGAAAACAAGCTCGTGATTCACAGTAGGGTGAACAGATCGGTTAACCCACGGCATGTGCGCCAAAATAATCTGCGAACAGGTGTGAATGCCCGTGATGCTGCAGGCGCAGAAATCAAGGTAACGGCAGAGAAATGTAACGAAACTGTGACGGTTTGGGCGGGGTCGACGCAGCAAAATCGCACAACTCTTGTCGGCATGAATTTGCGCGGAGTTTCGCCTGTTGGGCAGATTCTGGCCGGAATCTTAGGTGGAAACAATAACTTGTTTGCAGACAAGATTGTGCAGTGCATTTTGATCCAGCCGTGCGACACTACTTTGCCTGCGTCGCACATGCACCTACTATTCCGTACCCCTTCCTTGCGCGGGCAGGCTTGTGTTCCCCACATCGTCCTGTCCGCGTTTTTCTTTGCACAAAAAACTGGCCTGAATGGGCATAAACCTGCGCAAAACGCTGATTTTACCTCGTTGTTATTGAATAACGGTGTTGAGTTCCTGCATCTGCCTTTAAGAGCAACACAAAAAACCACGAGGCAGACATCATGCGTATTTCAAAAATGTTCCTTGCACTGGCAACCTGTGCGGGCCTCTCGGCGTGCGGCGATACTCTCGGCGAACAGGCCATCCTGGGCGGCGGCGCGGGCGCTGTCGGGGCAGCCGTTCTCAGTGCCGATCCGTTGGTCGGTGCGGCCGTCGGGGCCGCAGGCAACGTGCTGTACTGTAAGACGCAGAACACCTGTAACTAACGCGAAATTTCGGGGCGCAAGCCGCCCCGTCCGTCGTCACGCATTGCACCGACGTGGGGATGCCCTCCCTGCGGCGGCTTTTTGCGTTTCCAGAACACCAAGCCAAAGGACGTTCCATGTTCAATAAGATCCTGATCGCCAACCGGGGCGAGATCGCCTGCCGGGTTATCAAGACCGCCCGCAAAATGGGTATCGGCACCGTTGCCATCTATTCGGACGCGGACAAGAACGCTCTGCACGTGTCGATGGCGGATGAGGCTGTCCATATCGGCCCACCGCCTGCCAACCAGTCGTATATCGTGATCGACAAGGTCATGGATGCCATCCGCCAGAGTGGCGCGCAGGCTGTCCACCCCGGCTATGGCTTCCTGTCGGAGAACGCCAAATTCGCCGAGGCGCTGGACGCCGAAGGCGTGGCCTTTGTCGGCCCCCCGGTCGGTGCGATTGAAAGTATGGGGGACAAGATCACTTCGAAAAAGATCGCGCAGGAGGCCGGTGTTTCCACCGTCCCCGGCTATATGGGCCTGATCGAAGACGCCGATGAGGCGGTCAAGATCTCGAACGACATCGGCTACCCCGTCATGATCAAAGCCAGCGCCGGCGGAGGTGGTAAAGGCATGCGGATCGCGTGGAATGACGAAGAGGCCCGCGAGGGGTTCCAGTCCTCCAAGAACGAGGCCGCGAACTCGTTCGGTGACGACCGGATTTTCATCGAGAAATTCGTGACTCAGCCGCGCCACATCGAAATTCAGGTTCTCTGCGATAGCCATGGCAACGGCATCTATCTGGGCGAACGCGAATGCTCGATCCAGCGCCGAAACCAAAAAGTGGTGGAAGAGGCCCCGTCGCCCTTCCTGGATCCCGAGACCCGCAAAGCCATGGGCGAACAGGCTGTCGCGCTGGCCAAGGCCGTGGGCTATTCCAGCGCGGGTACGGTGGAGTTCATCGTCGATGGGGAGAAGAACTTCTATTTCCTTGAGATGAACACCCGTCTTCAGGTGGAACACCCGGTGACGGAACTGATCACCGGTGTCGATCTGGTGGAGCAGATGATCCGCGTGGCGAATGGCGAAAAGCTGACCATCACGCAGGATGACGTAACGCTGACAGGCTGGGCGATTGAAAACCGTCTGTACGCGGAAGATCCCTATCGCAACTTCTTGCCCTCGATCGGCCGTCTGACCCGCTATCGCCCGCCGCAGGAAACCGCTGCAGGTCCGATGCTGGTCAATGGCAAATGGCAAGGCGACGCGCCCGAGGGCGAGGCTGCCGTGCGCAACGATACCGGCGTCTATGAGGGCGGCGAGATCAGCATGTATTACGACCCGATGATCGCCAAGCTTTGCACATGGGCCCCAACCCGCGAAGCCGCGATTGAGGCGATGCGCGTGGCGCTGGACAGTTTTGAGGTTGAAGGGATAGGCCACAACCTGCCGTTCCTGTCGGCGGTGATGGATCACCCGAAATTTGTCAGCGGTGACATGACCACCGCCTTTATCGCCGAAGAATACCCAGACGGGTTCGAAGGCGTGACGCTGCCCGAAGACGACCTGCGTCGGATTGCGGCCTCATGCGCGGCGATGCACAGGGTTGCTGAGATCCGCCGGACCCGTGTCTCGGGCCGGATGGACAACCACGAACGCAAGGTCGGCAAGCGCTGGGTCGTTTCGCTGGAAGGTCAAGAACTGGCCGTTCAGGTCAATGCAGACAAGGAAGGCGCGACCGTCAAGTTCGAGGACGGCTCGACCGTTCGCGTCGCATCTGACTGGACACCGGGCGACCAGCTGGCAGTGCTGGATGTGGATGGAAGCCCTCTGGTTCTGAAAGTTGGCAAGGTTTCGGGCGGGTTTCGCATTCGCAACCGGGGTGCGGATTTGAAGGTCCATGTGCGCCGTCCGCGTCAGGCCGAGCTGGCCAAGCTGATGCCAGAGAAACTGCCGCCGGATACGTCGAAAATGCTGCTCTGCCCGATGCCGGGTCTGGTCGTGAAGATCGACGTGGAAGTCGGTCAGGAGGTCCAGGAAGGTCAGGCGCTGTGCACCATCGAGGCGATGAAGATGGAAAACATCCTGCGCGCCGAGAAGAAGGGCACCGTTGCCAAGATCAACGCAGGCCCGGGCGACAGCCTTGCCGTAGACGAAGTGATCATCGAGTTCGAATGATCATGACCGCGCTTTTGGCATATCCTCAGGTCTCACCGGCGTTCTGCGCCGGTGGCTTGAGGCGTGGCAAAAGCGGTCAGCCGCCCTCGCGCCGTTCGCGGATTTCGCGTTCGCGCAGGGGGGTTTTGTCGATCGAGCGGCCGATCTCGCGCACGCTCCACGGGGACGGTTTGCGCAGTTTGACCACGCCGTCCTTGTCGACAAAGACCATCTGGAACCCGCGCGGGCGCAGCTTGGACCGGATCGAGGATCGTGCGGACGGATCGGTATCCGTTAGCACCACGACATCCCGATCCCGCATCGCGTCCTCGCCTTCCAGCAACATGTCGATCTGCTGCTGGAACCGGGGATCAGCGGGCGTGTCGGCGAAGACGACAATGGGCCGGTGGGTCCACATGAAATCGCTCAACTCACTGTCGCCGACAGGGCGAACATATTCATCATCAGCAGGTGTTGTTCCGTCGGCGGCCAAGGCAGCCAGCGGGATAAGTGCCGAGAAAACAAGGGCAAGCGTTTTGTTCATGGGGCCTCCTGTCCCGTTGAATATAGCCTCTGTGCCCGCGAATGCGACCGGCGAATTGCATAACACGCTCAATTTGTCGCGCGTGGGCCATGCCCGTCATCTGCTGAACCACGATACGCACGGATTGCAGGCTGCTGCAGGCCGAACTGACGAGAGGACACCTCGATGACCGATAAGAATGACTGGCGCGCGCTGGCCGAGAAAGAATTGCGCGGACGGCCGCTGGACGATCTGACCAAGGAAACGCTGGAAGGCATCAGCGTCAAACCGCTTTACACACAGGACGACACCGCCGATTTGCCGCATATGGGCACTCTGCCGGGGTTTGGCCCGTTCACGCGCGGTGTGAAGGCGACGATGTATGCCGGGCGCCCGTGGACCATTCGCCAATATGCGGGGTTCTCGACCGCCGAGGAATCAAACGCCTTCTACCGGCGCAATCTGGCTGCAGGTCAGCAGGGTGTCTCGGTCGCCTTCGATCTGGCAACGCACCGCGGCTATGACAGCGATCATCCGCGCGTTGTCGGCGATGTCGGTAAGGCCGGTGTTGCGATTGACAGCGTTGAGGATATGAAAATCCTGTTCGACGGTATCCCGCTCGACAAAGTCTCGGTTTCGATGACTATGAACGGCGCGGTCATCCCGGTTCTGGCCAGCTTCATCGTGGCGGGCGAAGAACAGGGGCACGACAAATCGGTCCTGTCTGGCACCATTCAGAATGACATTCTGAAAGAGTTCATGGTGCGCAACACCTACATCTACCCGCCTGAGCCGTCGATGAAGATCATCTCGGACATTATCGAGTACACGTCGAACGAGATGCCCAAGTTCAACTCGATCTCGATCTCGGGCTATCACATGCAAGAGGCCGGCGCGAACCTTGTGCAGGAGCTGGCCTATACCATCGCGGACGGGCGCGAATATGTGCGGGCTGCGCTGGATGCGGGCATGGATGTCGATAAATTCGCAGGTCGTTTGTCGTTCTTCTTTGCCATTGGCATGAATTTCTTCATGGAGATCGCGAAACTGCGCGCCGCGCGGACTCTGTGGCATCGCGTGATGACAGAGTTCGGGGCGAAGTCCGAACGCTCCAAGATGCTGCGGACACACTGCCAAACTTCGGGCGTGTCGCTGCAGGAGCAGGACCCTTATAACAACGTGATTCGCACCGCGTATGAGGCGATGAGCGCGGTTCTGGGCGGCACCCAGTCGCTGCACACCAACGCTCTGGACGAGGCGATTGCCCTGCCCACCGATTTCTCGGCCCGTATCGCGCGGAATACACAGTTGGTCTTGCAGGAAGAGACCGGTGTGACCGATGTGGTCGATCCGCTGGCTGGTTCCTATTACGTGGAAAGCCTGACCAATGATCTGATCGAGAAAGCCTGGGCCCTGATGGAAGAGGTCGAGGAAATGGGTGGCATGACCAAAGCCGTGGCCTCGGGCATGCCCAAGCTGCGGATCGAGGAAAGCGCCGCGCGGCGTCAGGCGATGATCGACCGTGGCGACGAGGTGATCGTTGGGGTCAACAAATACCGTAAGGAACAGGAAGACCCGATCGACATTCTGGACGTCGACAACGTGGCCGTGCGCGAATCTCAGGTGGCGCGGCTGGAAGAGATCCGCGCCACCCGCGACGAGGCCGCCTGTCAGGCCGCGTTGGACGCGCTGACCAAGGCCGCTCAGGAAGGCGGAAACCTGCTGGCTGCTGCGGTCGAGGCCGCCCGCGCCCGCGCATCGGTAGGAGAGATCAGTATGGCAATGGAGAAAGAGTTCGGCCGCCACCGCGCCGAGGTGAAGACCCTGGCGGGCGTTTATGGCGCGGCCTACGAGGGCGACGAGGGCTTTGCCGCCATCCAGAAATCCATCGAAGATTTTGCCGAGGTCGAGGGGCGTCGCCCCCGCCTGTTGGTGGTCAAGATGGGGCAGGACGGTCACGACCGGGGTGCCAAGGTGATTGCAACCGCCTTTGCTGATATCGGGTTTGACGTGGACGTTGGCCCTCTGTTCCAGACCCCGGCCGAGGCCGCGCAGGATGCCGTGGACAATGACGTGCATGTGGTGGGCATCTCGTCTCAGGCGGCAGGCCACAAGACGCTGGCACCGCAGCTTGTTGAGGAACTCAAGAAAGCCGGGGCTGAGGACATCATCGTGATTTGCGGTGGGGTGATCCCTCAGCAGGATTATCAGTTCCTGTATGACAATGGGGTCAAGGCGATCTTTGGGCCGGGGACAAATATTCCCGATGCCGCACAGGACATCTTGCGCCTGATCCGCGACGCGCGGGACTGAGGCGGGGCAGGGGGCTGTCTGCCCCCTCTTTGCCTGACGGCAAATTCACCCCCGAAGGTATTTTCAAACAGAAGAAGGGCGCGGGTTTGGCTTGCGCCCTTTTGGTGTGCTTAGAGCGTTTTGCGTTTTACTTAGGGTAAAAGCATCGAAATGCGCGTTCGACCGCAGGGAGAGGCAGCGTATTTTGATACAAATCAAACGCAAAGCGATCTAGGGTGTCATCGTGGAGGGCGCGATGGAGTTGGATCATATTGCGGTGGCGGGTGCCACGTTGGAAAAGGCCACGGCGCATGTGGAAGATGCGCTGGGTGTCAGTCTTCAGGCAGGTGGCAAGCATGAGGCATTTGGCACGCATAATCGGTTGCTTGGCCTGAAGGACGGGCTGTATCTGGAGGCGATTGCCATCGACCCGGATGCGCCTCATCCCGACAGGACGCGGTGGTTCGATCTGGACCGGTTCGAGGGTGCGCCACGACTGACCAACTGGATTTGCCGCGTACCCGATATTGAGGCTTCTCTATCCGTGTTTCCCGATGGTGTCGGGACGCCGATTGACTTGGCCCGAGGGGCTTTGCGGTGGCGTATGGCGGTTCCGCCAAACGGGCGTTTGCCCTTTGACAACTTGTTTCCGGCGCTGATCCAGTGGCAGGGGGATCTTCACCCCGCGCGTATGTTGGAGGATCATGGGTGCCGCCTGAAACGTCTGATTGTCTATCACCCGGACGCGTTGCTCTTGGCGGAGCAGCTGGGTCCGCTTGATCCGGTCGTTTTTGACACGGGGCCAGCGTCAATGCAGGCCGAGATCGAAACGCCTCATGGGGTACGTATTCTGCGATGAGGGTCCGTCAGGCCCAACCAGCGGATGCAGCAGAGATCGCTTTGATCACCAACGCGATTATTCGCGATACATTGGTGACCTTCACGACCGATGAACGCAGCGTCGAGTCGATTGCAGATGATATCCGGGCGCGCGGAGCGGCGTTTCTCGTGGCTGAGGATCAAGGGCGGGTCATTGGTTTCGCAACCTATGCCCCGTTCCGATCCGGGCCGGGCTATGCCAAGTGCCGTGAGCATTCGATTCAACTGGCAGACGATGCTCGGGGCCGTGGCGTTGGGCGCACTCTTATGGGGCGGTTGCAGCAAGTGGCCGGCAGCGAAGGGGTGCATGTTCTGGTGGCCGGGATTTCTTCGGCCAATCCGGGGGCGATCGCCTTTCATTCTGCGCTTGGGTTTTCTGAGGTCGGGCGCATGCCCGAGGTTGGGCACAAATGGGGGCAGTATCTGGACCTTGTGCTGATGCAGAAAATTCTTTCGCCCGAAGGGTCTATCGCACCTGACAGTCCTGCAATGGGACGCTAGTGTACGGCCATGTCGATCTGGACCCGCATATCCGACGCGCTGAGCGCTCTTGCCCAAGGTGAGAGCCTGACGGCTGTTTTCGAAAAGCTGCGCTCGCCACCCGAACGCTCGGTCGCGTTTACAATTGCGGTGATTGCGCTGGGGGCCAAGATGGCCAAGGCCGATGGACAGGTGACACGGGATGAGGTGACGGCCTTCCGCGACGTGTTCCAGATTGCGCGCGAAGATGAAGAGGGCGCGGCCCGTGTCTTCAACATGGCTCGCACCGATGTGGCGGGCTATCAGGACTATGCCCGCAAGATCGCTCGGATGTTCTCGGAAGACAGCACCACCCTGTGCGATCTTATGGAGGGGCTGTTCCATATCGCCATGGCCGACGGGTTCTATCACCCGAACGAGAACGAGTTTCTGGAAGAGGTCAGCCGAATTTTCGGACAGACGGATGCTCAGTTTCTGGCCCTGCGCGCGCGGTTTGTGCCGGATGCGCCGAACGACCCTTATGTGGTTCTCGGCGTCTCGCGCGACATGTCGATCGCTGAGATCAGGAAGGTCTGGCGCAAGCTGGTGCGCGAAACCCATCCCGACGCGATGATGTCGCGCGGAGTCCCGGAGGAGGCGATCCGCCTGGCCGAGAAGAAGATGATCGACATCAACCGTGCCTGGGACGAGATCAACGGCGCGACGGTTTAGGCGATGCGTCTGGCGACCTACAATATCGAATGGTTTGCCAACCTGTTTGATCGCAATGACAGACTGATCGTCGATGACAGCTGGTCCGGTCGTCATGACGTGACCAAAGCCCAGCAGGTCGAGGCGATCGCCAAGGTTCTCACCGCGATTGACGCGGATGCGGTTCTTGTCGTCGAAGCGCCGAATACGGGCAAGCGGCAGAACACGGTACGCGCCTTGCAAGCGTTTGCCGAGGTTTTTGAACTCCGCACCTCGCAGGCGATCATGGGATTCCCCAATGATACGCATCAGGAACTGGCGCTTCTCTACGACCCGGAGATTCTGTCGGTGCGCCATGATCCAAGGGCGGCAGATGACGCCCCGCGCTTTGACGCGGAGTTTCGCATAGATCTGGACGTGGATGCGACGCAGGACGTGGTACGGTTCTCCAAGCCGCCAATGGAGCTGTCGGTCCAGACCAAAGCGGGGTTTGAGTTTCGCCTGATCGGCGCGCATCTGAAATCCAAGGCTCCGCATGGGGCGGAGTCACGGGATGAGGCGATCCGTATCTCGATCGCCAACCGCCGCAAGCAGTTGGCACAGGCGATCTGGTTGTCCCGTCGGGTCGCGCATCACTTGGCTGAGGATGATCCAGTGATCCTGTTGGGCGACTTAAATGACGGCCCCGGTCTGGATGAGTTCGAACATCTGTTCGGGCGCTCCTCGGCCGAGATTCTGTTGCAGGCGGGTCTCTATGATCCCCATGCGGCTACGGCGTATGGGCCGCGTCCCGGATCTGTGCCTGCTACCGCACGATTTGCGCGGCCCGAGAACGGCACGTTCCTTGAGGCGTTGCTGGACTACATCATGATCAGCGAGGATTTGCAGTCTCGGCGACCCGTCTGGCGCATCTGGCATCCGTTTCGAGATGCTGCCTGCTGGGCCAAACCTGACCTACGAGAGGCCCTTTTGACCGCGTCGGATCACTTTCCGGTCACGTTGGATTTTGAGCTGTGACCTTTCAACTGGGCGCGGAAAGGCTTACATTCAGCATATGAAACATATTCTGATGATCGGCGCGATGACAGCCGCTTTTGCGCTGCCTGCAACGGCCGAGGAAGAAGATGCCCCAACGCTGATGGAGCAGGGGTCCGAGTTGTTTTTCGAGGGCCTGCGCCGCGAGATGGAGCCGGCTTTGGATGAGTTGCTTGGCCTTGCAGATCAATTTGGCCCCGCGATGCGTTCTTTCATGCAGGAGATGGGACCCGCGCTGGCAGAGCTCGCCGCCGAGGTAAAGGATTGGAGCGTCTACGAGATGCCCGAAATCCTGCCCAATGGCGACATCATAATCCGCAAGAAACAGACCGAAGATGCGCCTGAAACACCCGAAGCTTTGCCAGAGGCCCCGGACGGAGCCACGGACATCTAGGGGCAGCTCAGCCCTTGATGACCACACGCACTTCGGATTTCAGGGCATTTGCCAGTGAATTCAGACGGGACTCGGCGACTTCGTTGAACAGGGGCTGCACGGATTTGGGCAGCACCAGATCAAGCTCACGCTTTTTGGGATAAAAGCGTAGCTTGCCCACATGTGCGTCGCTGTCCATGCACAACATGGCCCCGAACCGCATAGCCTTGCCCAGAATCTCGGCCTGTTTTTGGCCCTTTTCATCCAGCAACTCGTAGAGTGGCGCAAATCGGTTGCCTTCGCGCTTGTTGCGATAGCGATGTTGCAGCGCAAGGCCAATGAAAACGCGTTCTGAGTGTTTCAGCCCCCCGAGATTAGCGCGGGTGACATAGTCGAAACAGACCTCGGCCCGGTAATCAGGATGCGCGCGCCAGCTGACATCGTGCAAAAGGCAGGCGGCCTTGATCAGACGGACTTGCGTCGCAGGCGCAGATTTGAACAGAGGCATCACAAAATCGAACAGCGTGCGGCCCATACCCGGCAGGCGTGCGTCTTTCGCTTCGGAAAACCGGCTGGCCTCGATCAAGGGATCGCGGTCGCGCTGTTCCTGCGACATCTGCTCATACAGCAGGCCTTCGCGGATACCATAGCTTGAGATCGCGATATCCTTGGGTTTGAAGGTGCGGATCAGCCGCGCAAGCACGTCCATCGCATAAGGGATCAGCGCCATTCGAGAACTTGAAACCCCGGCCTGGCTGCGCAATTTGTCATGATCGTTCGCGTCGATGAATTTGATCGTTTCGCGCACTTGCTTGGTGGTCATGCGGTATTCGTGCAGGACGTTCAGAGGATAGCCCCGCCGCAGCATGTCCAGTCGCGCAAATGCACGCCAGCTGCCGCCCACCAGAAACAGCCGGTCGCGCTGTTGGCCCATCTGGCTGTGCAACTCTTCCATAGTGGATTTGATATGGGCCTTGCGCGCACGGCGCCCGCCCTTGATATCGCGCAGCTTCAGCGGACCAAGGGCCGAGGTCACGCGACGGCCAACATCGCCGCCTCCGATCTCGGCCAATTCCATAGACGAGCCGCCTATGTCGCAGATCAGGCCATACGCTCCGGGCCAGCCCAGCATAACGCCTTGGGCTGATAGGCGCGCCTCTTCCTGACCGTCGATCACAGCCACATGCAGCCCGGTTTTTGCTTTGACGTCCTGACAGAAATCGGGCCCGTCTTTCGCCTCACGCACAGCGGCGGTAGCCACGACGTGCAGCCCCGGCAGGCCGAGGTCCTCTGCGATCCGCTGAAAGCGCCGCAGGGCGGCCATCGCCCTCTCACGCCCTCGGGGATTCAGGTGGCCGGTCTCGGATAGCCCCGCGCCCAGCTCGCACATAACCTTTTCGTTGTAGAAATAGGCAGGTGACCGCGCCGCGCCATCAAAGACCACCATTCGGACCGAGTTCGATCCGACATCGACCACGCCCACACGTGACAGCGCCCTTGTGCCGGGGTCGTCGAACAGAGGTCTTCCGAAAGGCCCCCAATCAGGAATGTCGGTTTCGACGGTCTGGTCCATGTCTTACCCAGAAATTTCGCTGTCAGAATGCGCAATTGGCGCGCGTGGGTCAATCATTCGGTTCGCCTTCATCCGGGTCCATTTTCAAGACCCGGATCGCCAGGGCGCGCGTGATATCCCGTTTCTCGGACAATGCAAAATCGTCCAGCTGCGCGACCACATCGGCGGCGGTCTCAAAGCGTCGATCCATGTGCTTGACTAGATAGGCAATCACCTCGGGGCCGGGGTTCAGCTGCCGGTCGACAAACAGTTTCGCAAGCACTGCGCATAGTAACGCGTCATCCGGTGGATCAAGCGCAACGTGATGCGCGCCTTCGACCCGGCTTTGCAGATCCGCCAGCGGCAATTGCCAAAATTTCGGCGCCAGACGCCCGGTCATCAGCAGGGCGTGACCCTCAGCCAGAACGAGGTTGTGCAGGTGAAACAGCACTTTCTGCTGCTCGATATCACCTGCGATCATCGGAACGTCTTCAACCGCAATCGGGCTGCGCGCTAGATCGGGCACGTCCTCATACCGCAGCGCCTCGGCTTTGATGATGCGCCCGCCGGTTTCAGCCGCCCAGACATGGGCCAGGTGGGTCTTACCTGCTCCTGCCGGGCCACTCAGCACCAGTTTGTTGCCGGGCCATGAGGTGGCCGAAATCATCGCAACCGCAAGCGCGTTCGCCGGGGAGACAAAGAAGTCCTCACGCCCAAGCGCGGTTTTGGCGGGCAAATCGAAGCTCAATTGTCGGGCCATTTACGCGTTGTCCTGATCCTGGCTTTCGAGGCCGGTATAAAGGCGGCTATCCAGATAAACCGACGTGCCGAACCGAGCCAGCACACCCAAAGCTGCGGCAACCGGAACGGCGACCAGCATCCCGACAAAGCCGAAAAGTGCACCAAAGACCGACAAGGCCAACAACAGCCAGACCGGATGCAATCCAACCGAGTCGCCGACCAGTTTGGGCGTCAGGAAGTTGCCCTCGGTCACTTGTCCCAGTGCAAAGATACCTGCGACCAGCCCGATATGCGCCCAATCCCCCCAGAACTGGAACAACGCCAGGCCGATAGCCAACGTGCCGCCAATCAACGCGCCCAGATAGGGAATGAAGGTCACCAGCCCGGCAATGAATCCGACGATCAGGCCGAATTGCAGCCCGACCAGCATCAAGGCAACCGCATAGTAGGTGCCAAGGATCAGACAGACCGTGCCCATGCCACGCACGAATGAGGCCAGCACGTTGTCGATCTCACCGGCAAGACGTTTGATCGTGGGGGCGTGGTCGCGGGGCAGCAGCTCTCCGATCCGGGCGACCATGCGGTCCCAATCCAGCAGCAGGTAGACCGAGACGACAGGCACGATGACAAGCAGCACCACCACGTTGATTGCCGAGCCAAGCGAGGCCACAACGGATTCCAGCACATCCCCAGTCTTGGATTTTAGCGTTTCACCCAGCCCGACAAGGAACTGGTGCGAGCTGGATTCGCGGTCTAGAATCGACGGGAATTGCTTCTCGATGAAGGCGCGCAGCTCCTGGAACAGGCTGGGCACTATGTCGACCAGGTCGATCAACTGTGTGACCAGAGCTGGCACAACCATCAGAATCGCAAGCACAAATCCAAGGACGCCGACCACGGTGATGATCCCGGTGGCAGCCATCCGCGACAGCCCCAGCTTTTCCAGCCGATCGGCGACGGGGTCGAGGAAATAAGCAATTGCGCCGCCGATCACGAAGGGCAAAAGCACATCGCCCAAAGCCCACAGGATCACGACAAAGACAACCGTGGCGATGCCCCAGTATCTCAGCTGATCCTTAACCGGCAAAGCCATGGCGCATCCCTTTGTTGCACAGCGTTGCCATGTTCTTGGCCCATGACGCGCGGCGATGCAAGCGGTTCATGGGCCTCGGTTTCTGCGGGTCAGTCGGTCAGCGTGCCCAGTTCCGGAGTATCCCCCGTCGCGGTCTCGTCCGGCCAGTTGGTGCGCCAGATTTCGGCGGACCAATGGCCGCAATGAACGGCGGGGCGGTCAAAGCCGGGCAGGGCGGGTAGCAGAGGCTCAACAACCACATCGTGCCGTGGAACGGCGAAATAGGGGAATGAGTACCGCTCGCGCCCTGATCGGTTGACTACGCGGTGCGGCGTGGATTTCAATCGACCGCCCGACCACAGTTCCAGCATGTCGCCGATATTGACGACGAAGCCACCGGGCGGGCAGTCGGGTGTGATCCAGTCACCGGTGCGGGTTTGCACCTCCAGCCCTCCGACGGGATCTGGTGCGATGATGGTCAGCGCGTCGGTGTCCTTGTGCGGGTGGATACCATAGCCGCCCTCATCCGGCTCCTGCGGAGGGTAGTGCAGCAGGGTCATGTTGGTCATCGGGTTTCGGAACGCGTCGCGCAATTGGCGTTCCGGCAAACCCAGTCCGGTTTCGAGCGCTGCGAGCAGAAGGTCTGCCACGTCATCCAGCATCGACCAGTAGGTCAGGATGACATCGCGAGACCCTGGCACTTCGACCGGCCAGATGTTTGGGCCATAAAGCCCGCAATCTTGACGGATCGCAGCCTCGACGTCGACTTCGTGATGCAGCTTGTAGCCTTCGTATTTGTCGGCTTTGCCTGAGCCGTCATTGGGCGTGAAGAACCCCATCGGGATGAACCCGCGATAGTTCTCGCGGGTGATGGCTTGTTGCCATTTAGAGGCCTCCTCAACCGCAAAGATCGCGCGAGACATGTCGCGCACTTCATCAACAATTGCCTGGGAAATGCCAGTGCCCGTGATCGATAAAAATCCTATCTCAGTGCAGGCTTCCATGATCTGCTGCACGGTTTGGTCCCGGTCGGGATGCGTGGCGTCGCGCAGAGGGTTGAGGTCGATTGTCGGAATGTAGTCCATCAGTGAATCCTTACGCCTTGCCGGTCCAATTCTGCGTGAACAGGGGCAAGGTTCACGCTGTGCAGCTCCTGGTTGCTTTTCAGTGACAAGGCTGCCGCGATGCCGGCCCCTTGCCCCATGACCGCGCAGCACGCCATGTTACGCGTGGCCGCATGGGCCACCTTGTCGGCCCCGTGCGAGCGTCCGGCAACCAAAAGCCCTTTGACACCTTTGGGCAGCATCGAGCGATAGGGTACCTGCATATAGCGGCCAGTGGTCGGCAGGATCAGGATGCCGTAGCCGTCGATAAACTCGGGATAGATACCAATCGTATCCTCAAACCGGCCCTGCTGGCGCGCGTCCTCTTCGGTCATGTTGTAGACCGCGTCGATCTTGCGCGTGTCGCGGATACCGATGGTCATCCCGAAATTCCGCAGGCGCGCGTTTTCACAGCCGGGCATGAAACGACGCAGCGCCTCGATGGCGAGCATGGACTGACGCCGGCCTTCGATCTCACCCTTTGTGAGGCTGTCGGGGTCGGTGCCGTCGATTTCAGCCAGATGGATGAGGTTCATATAGGTCAGCTCACCCGTGTCGTGCATCGCACCCCAGGTCCCTGCGATCGTGTTCAGATGAGGCGGGATCAACCCCTCATCAATTGCCTGCTGGAACGGCTTGTGAACGAAGGGAGAGAACATGTCGTCCTCTTTGCCTGAGGTTTCGATGTTCCATTCGCCTCCGCCACCCCAGTCTTTATAGGTCTGCGGGTCAGCCTTGACGCCTTCCATAAAGGCGCGTTTGTCGACGCCGGCGAGATGGAACATGACCGAGGCGGCCATCATATCCTCGCGCGCGGTCTTGTAGGTGGGGGCGCCAGCGCGGTGGGCGACATCGGCGTCTCCGGTCGCGTCGATCACGACCTTGGCCAAAATCGCTTCGCGCCCAGCTTTGGATTCGGTGATGATGCCGGTGATCCGGTCACCCTCCATGATGGGGGCGACGAACTGACGGTGCAGCATGGGGTGCACGCCCGCCTCTTCGACCAGCTTGTCGGCCACCAGTTTGAAGCCTTCGCTGTCCAGCTCATAGCTGAGCGATTGGCTTTCCGGCACTGCGGCGCCCATGTCTTTCGCTCGGGTCTCGAACTCCATGCCGATGCCGCCAGCCTCGACCGTTTGTTCGTGGCGGTACCAGGCGAATCCTTCCACGCCCACGGCGGTGATATTGCCGCCCATACAGCCGAAACGATCGACCAGCGACACTTCGGCCCCGGCGCGCGCGGCGGCCAAGGCGGCGGCTAGCCCTGCCGGGCCGGAGCCGACGACCAGAACATCTGTCTGGTGAACAACAGGGATTTGACGGGCGGGTTCCGAGATTGTCTGCATCGGGGCCTCATGATTTTACATTTCCGTCACACTTCAGGTTCCTGATTGGCGGGTCAATAAAAAATGCGACGGACCTGAGGTCGCAAAATCACCAATGGCCGATTGCCCCCGGCGGGGGTTTGGCATAATCACATTGAAAAGCTCAAATCCACCTTTGAAGGTCACCCAATGCGCCTTAGCCGTTACTTTCTGCCCGTTCTCAAGGAAAACCCCTCCGAGGCCCAGATCGTCAGCCACCGGCTGATGTTGCGCGCCGGGATGATCAAGCAGGCTGCTGCCGGGATCTATTCCTGGCTGCCGCTGGGCTTCAAAGTCCTGCGCAAGCTGGAAAACATCGTGCATGAGGAACAGGCGCGCGCGGGCCATATCGCGATCCAGATGCCGATCCTGCAATCGGCGGATCTGTGGCGCGAATCCGGTCGCTATGATGACTACGGGCAAGAGATGTTGCGGATGCAGGACCGTCACGGTCGCGACATGCTGTATACGCCGACGGCCGAGGAACTGGTGACCGACATCTTCCGCGGCCATGTCAGCAGCTACAAGGACCTGCCGCTGACCCTCTACCAAATCCAGTGGAAATTCCGCGATGAAATCCGCCCGCGTTTCGGCGTGATGCGAGGGCGCGAATTCTACATGAAGGACGGTTATAATTTCGACCTGACCAAAGAAGACGCGCTTCACGCCTATAACCGCCATCTGGTGAGTTACCTGCGCACCTACGAACGCATGGGCCTGCAGGCTATTCCGATGCGCGCCGATTCCGGCCCCATCGGCGGCGATGACACCCACGAGTTCCTGGTTCTGGCCGACACTGGTGAATCCGAGGTCTTCTATGACAGCGCCGTCACTGATCTGACCTTTGGCGACCGTCAGATCGACTATGATGACCGCGCGCAATGTCAGGCGATTTTGGAAGAGTTCACCTCGAAATACGCGCGCACGGACGAAACCCATGATGAGGCGCTTTTCAACCAGATCCCAGAAGAGCGCCGCCGCGTGGCGCGCGGGATCGAAGTGGGGCAGATCTTTTACTTCGGCACCAAGTACTCGGAAGCCATGGGCGCGACCGTTCAAGGTCCCGATGGCAAGCCGGTTCCGGTTCACATGGGCAGCCACGGCATTGGTGTCAGCCGCCTGATCGGCGCGATCATCGAGGCCAGCCACGATGACAAAGGCATCATCTGGCCCGAGGGTGTGACTCCGTTCCATTGCGGCATCGTCAACCTGAAGCAAGGTGATGAAGAGGCGGACGCGGCCTGTGACAAGCTCTATGGCGCCCTGACCGCTCTGGGTCTTGAGCCCCTCTACGATGACCGCAACGAGCGGGCAGGGGGCAAGTTCGCCACCATGGACCTGATCGGCTTGCCATGGCGCATCACCGTCGGACCGCGCGGCCTGAAAAACGGTGTGGTCGAACTGACCTGCCGCCGCACAGGCGAAAGCGAAGAGCTGAGCCCCGAAGCCGCCGTCACCAAAATCGCCGGGATTTATGAGCAGATCGCCTAATCCGCTGATCTCGGTCATCACCGCGACCTACAACCTGCTGTCTCAAGGGCGGCAGGACAGTTTCAAAGGCGTTGTTGATTGCATGCAGCGCCAGAATTGCGCGCGGGCCGAGCATATAATTCAAGACGGTGCCTCAACCGACGGCACCGTCGCTCTGTTGCACGAGTTGACCGAAGGGATGCCGCGCACGAGTGTGATCAGTGAACCGGATGGCGGTTTGTATGACGCGATGAACAAGGGCGCGCAGGCAGCAAAGGGTGAATACCTTTTGTTCCTGAACTCAGACGACTCGCTGGCCTCGGATGATATTCTCAACCAAGCCGCAGATCGGCTGGAGGCGACCAAGCCTGATTTCCTATATGGCTCAACGCTGCGCCGTTATGAGGATGGCGGTGAGACGATGGAAAAGCGCATGTCGCTGAAAGCTATCCTGCAGCGCATGCCGTTCTGCCATAACTCGGTCTTCATTCGTCGTGATGTGTTTCAGGCTCTGGGCGGGCACGATAGCCAGTTCAGTATTGCTGCCGACTATGACCTGATGCTGCGCCTGATTGGTTCGGGCTATCAGGGTGAGCGTATGGATGAGCCGATCTCACTATTCTGGGATCGTGGCGCGACCAGTGATCAGGACGCGACTGGCAAGGATTACGCTCGGGTCTGGATGAATTACTACGCGGGATTCAAATCCGCGAAAGCCCTCAGTCTGGATGATTTCGCCGGGTTCTATCGACGTGGCCACATGCCGGCTCGTCTGATCTGGGAGCTCTTACGGCGACCCGACACACCCGAGCCGATCAAGATCGCCGCGCGCCACAGTCTGGCAAAAACCCTGCGCCGGTCCGTTCAATTCTGGCGCAGTTTTTAGGCCCGTACGACCGGCCGCGCAGTCAGAATGTCGCCGTCTGCGTCGTTCCCGCGGGCCACAACGATCGGACGCCCCATGCGGCGCACCAGCTCGCGAAGCTCAAAGCCCAGAAACCGGATCCCGCAGATGCGTGCGCCGGTGTCGCGGTCGGTTACGCAAAGACGCCCTTCGCGAAAGGCAAGGCGATAGCCTTTGTCCCTCAGGACCTCGGCCAAATTGTTCCAGCTAACTGCGCTCGCAAAGATCGGACGGATCGCCGCACGAAGCAGTGCTGCAGTCTCACAATCCAAATCTGATGAAGGTTTGTGGGCCAAAATCGGGCCCGTCCCAAGTTTTGTATTTTGAATATTCATGAGCGACCCCCGCTCTTTCAAATGTGTTCCCCCAAAGTCAGGGTGACAAAGTTTCTGATATTAAGCAAAAAGCGAAATAAAATTGCTCAATTGTTGTGGCATTTTGAGTTCAGTGCCTCACGCAATGCCGATATTGACTTCATAGCTGAAACAATAGCGGCCTGTCTGTGAAGGTCGTCACAACCTCTGGTGTAACCAATTGGCGGGCAAGACTACTTTTACCCTGCCAAAGGACCGTTAAGTGATTCGTTTCGATCTGGAGGCAGTGCAATTTGACCTCGGCAGATTTGCTGATAGACGAGGGCACGCCCCAGAGAAAGGCCGCAGGTTCGTGCTGAGTTTCGCCACTATCGTCTATTCCAAGGATTTTCCGCTGCTCAGGCTTCAGGCGATGTCTATGGCCCGGTTTGTTGCGCCGGATCAGGTGGCCTCGATCCATGTCATTCTGAACGATGTAGATGAGGCCGGGTTGGCAGCGAAGATCGAACCGATGCTGCAGTACTACGGCCCGCTGCGCCCTAAGGTGCGGATTCTGAAGGGCGAAGAGGTGTTGCTGGGTGAGAGGCACACTGCCCGGCGGCCGCTGAAAGATCGTATCCTTATCGAAAACCGCTATCGCCTTCCCCTGATCCGCAAAGGCGGATGGAGGGGCAACAATGGCTACCGCATGCAACAGGTACTGAAACTGGGCGCGGCGCGGGTGGCAGAGGCCGAGAACATCGTCATTCTCGATACCAAGAACCTGTTCCTGCGGTCGTTCGAAGAAGGCGAGTTCTTCTCACCCCAAGGACCAGCACGTATTCAGTTCATGCCAGTTCAAAGCGACTATCACCGCAATTGGTTGCTCCAGAGCCTTGAAGCTTTGGGTGTTGAACAAACGCTGACGGACGACCTGCGTACCACGACGTTTTCAACGCCCTTTCCGGTACGCCGGACGCTGATCCTTTCGCTGCTTGATGAGATCAATACACGCTACGGCTCGGTTCAGGCGCTGTTCGCGTCTAAACGGCGGCCATCGGAGTTCATGTTGATGAACGCGTTCTGTCTGAAGTCACGTGATGGCTATGCGCCGTGGTTCGAACCCGCTGACCCTGCGCATATTGGGATGTGGCCGACTTATTCCACGGATGAACTGGCCAAGCTGGTCGCGCGGCTGCAGGACGACAGATCGCTGACCCTCGGGTTGCACAACAGGGCGGTTGCAAACTTGCCAGAGGATTTGCGCGGGCAAGTCTATGCGGCCCTTGAAACGCGTGGCATATGCGATCGCCAGGTGACCGAAGAGGTTCTGCAGCAAACTTCCGCGCTTTCGAGCTGACCCATAAGGACAAGCGGCTTGACCCTCGGGCGAAATGCCGAGAGGGTCGCGCCAAACCAGAAAATGACCCGGAGCAGGCATGGCCAAAACACCCCCGCCTTTCGCCCCTTTTGAATGGAAGATCGCCTGGCGCTACCTTCGCGCGCGTCGGGCCGAGGGCGGCGTCAGCGTGATGACCTGGATCTCGCTGACCGGGATCACGCTGGCTGTTTTTGCGCTGATCGCGACCCTAGCGGTACGTTCGGGGTTCCGGGCGGAATTCGTCGGCACCATTCTGGGGGCAAACGCACATGTGACGGTCTATTCCTCCGGTGAGATCGACGCGCAGGGGCGGGTTGACCGGACCATTGCAGATTTTGAGGAACGTACTGCGCGTTTGGCGCAGGTGCCCGGCGTTGAACGGGTCGCCCCCTTGGTCAAAGGGCAGGTGCTGATCACCAATCGCGACCGCAGCAGTGGGGTTCAGGTCTTCGGGATGCGACCGGACGATCTGCGCGATTTGCCGGGTATTGCGGAAAGCGAGGAAGCGGTTGGCGATCTGGCTCAGTTCCAGACGGGCGAAGACGTAATCGCCATCGGTTCAGGCGTGGCGCGCAGCATTGGCGCCACCGTTGGCGACACCGTCAAACTGACTTCGCCGAACGGGGTCAAGACGGCCTTTGGAACCTCACCACGAGTAAACGCCTATCGCGTTGTTTACGTGTTCTCGGCCGGGCGCTACGATATCGACCGCACGCGGGTCTATATGCCGTTCTCGCAGGCGCAGAGTTTCTTCAATCGTGAGGGCGTCGCTGACGAGATCGAGGTCATGGTTGAACGCCCCGAAGACCTCAATCCGATCCTGATCCCCATCCTTGAAGCCGCAGGCGAGCGCAGCCAGATCTGGACGTGGCAGGATGCCTCGGGCGGGTTCTTGAGGGCACTGGAGGTCGAGGACAACGTGATGTTCATCATCCTGTCGATCCTTGTCCTCATTGCGGCAATGAACATCGTCTCAGGCCTGATTATGTTGGTTAAAAACAAAGGCCGAGACATCGGTATCCTGCGCACCATTGGTCTCAGCGAGGGCTCGGTCCTGCGGGTGTTTTTCATCTGCGGCGCCTTCACGGGCATCATCGGCACGGTCATGGGGGTGATCCTAGGTTGCCTCTTCGCGCTCTACATCGACCCTATCTTTTCGTTTGTGAATTACGCCATGGGCGGCGGTGTTTGGGATCCGTCGATCCGAGGGATCTACGCCTTGCCCGCCGAGCTTCACCTCAGCGATGTTCTGAAGGCGATTGGTTTGTCTCTGGGCCTGTCTTTCCTTGTCACCTATTTCCCCGCCCGCCGCGCCGCGCGGCTGAACCCGGTTGAGGCGCTGCGCTATGAATGATGTGAGCTTGCGGCTGAACGGCCTGACGAAAACCTACCTGAAGGGCACTCCGGGTGAGGTGCAGGTTTTGCGCGGGATTGATCTGGAGTTGCAGGCGGGCGAGGCCGTCGCGCTTGTTGCGCCCTCGGGTGCGGGCAAGTCGACCCTGTTGCATATCGCCGGGCTGCTGGACACGCCGGACAGTGGCAACGTTGAGATTGCGGGTCAGGATCTTGCAGGAAAAGGCGACCGTACACGCACCTCCGTGCGACGTCAGGATGTCGGGTTCGTCTACCAGTTCCACCACCTGCTGCCCGAGTTTACAGCGCTCGAGAACATCACCCTGCCACAACTCGCCAACGGTGTGTCTGAGCGGGATGCGCAGGACAGGGCGATGTCCCTGTTGGACCGTGTCGGTGTCGCCCAACGCGCCGATCACCGTCCGGCGGCGTTGTCTGGAGGGGAACAGCAGCGGGTCGCGTTCTGTCGCGCTCTGGCCAACGCTCCGCGCGTTCTGCTGGCGGATGAACCGACAGGCAACCTTGACCCGGATACATCGGATCAAGTGTTCGAGGCCCTGATGACCCTGGTTCGCGACCAAGGCCTGTCGGCGCTGATCGCCACGCACAATCTGGACCTGGCCGCGCGGATGGACCGCATCGTCAGGCTGGAAGGTGGGGTGCTCAAGCCAGTTGAGTGATCGCCACTCCGATTGCCATCACCGCAATTCCTCCTGCGCGCATCAGGGTAAGTGGCGTGACCTGCGCGCCGAACAGGCCGAAATGGTCAATGGCGGCTGTGCTGATCAATTGCCCCAGAAGGACAAAGAACACGGCATTGCCGACGCCGAAATGCGGCGCGACATGGGTGATCGACAGGACGTAGAAGGCGATCAGAACGCCCGCGAGCAACAGGTGTTTCGGGGCCTGCGCCACTTTTGACAGCGCCTCAAAACCGGGAAAGACCACCATCACCAGCGCGGAAGACCCGAAGGCGATGGCAAACAGGATCACAGCCGCTGTGGTCGGCGAGCCGATAAGCTTGCCGAGCGCCGCGTTCAAAGCTGCAAGGATTGGGACTCCGATCCCGGCGGCCAACATGATGGCTGCGTATTGTGTCATGGCCCGAACCCTCTTTACCCGTATTCGTTGATCTGGATCATTGCGCCAAGCCGCGCAGCGGGCAAGCCTGTTGACAGCAATTGTGGTAGGAGGATGCGATGATCACAAAGCTTTGTTTTGCAACGGCGTCAGCTCTGTTTGCCATGTCTGTCCCCCTCTGGGCGCAGGATGCAGAGAAAGGCGCCGAGCTTTACCAGCACTATTGCGCCACCTGCCATGGGATTGATGCAACCGGCCATGGGCCGATGGCCGGAGTGCTTGTCATTCAGCCGACCAACCTGAAGACACTGGCAAATGCAGACGGTGTTTTCCCTACGGCCCGCGTGGTGGGGCGGATTGACGGGCGTGATCCGTTGGTGAGCCATGGCAGTCCGATGCCAGTTTATGGCCCGTATTTCGAAGGGCAGGACACGGCGATCAAAACGCCCGATGGGCAGCCGATCCTCACCAGCCAGCCCATTGTGGATCTGGTGGAGTATCTGAAAACCCTGCAGGACGGCTAAGCGTTCAGCTGCAAATGCCTTCTACCTTTGCCTCGCTCCACGGGATCGCGATGTCACGCTCGCGGCCGATCTGCGGCAGCGGGGACAGTTCGAAATGTACCCCTAACATGTCGTGCAATCGTTTGGTGCGCTGCGCCTGAGGGTCTAGCGCGCGGCAGCAGACATATTCCTCTACAATCGCGCCCTGCTGTTCGAACCCGTAGGACAGGAAATCGGGCGAGGTTTCCAGATCGAACAAATACGGATCTTTGCGCCCGCCATGTTCCGCTGCGGCGCGCAGGGGGTGATAGCCTGTGGTCTCGCGGTTCTGCCATTGCCAGATATGGGTCAGTTCATGGGCCAGCAGCATGGCGGCGATCAGGTTCATCTCTTCAGGGTAGTCGGACATGTAATCGTCAAGATACCAATCGCGCGCGAAATAGACTTTGTTGAACAGGGCAACGGCGGCCGGTTTTCCGGTGACCACACCAGCCTCGACAGGGGGCAGGATACGTTCCCGACAGGCCTCGCGCGGGCGCGCTTCGCGGAAATAGGTGACTGGCACGACTGGGGCCCCTTTTACCAGCCGGACGCTATCCAGATCCAAGGTCGTGCCTTGCACCGCGCTTGCAAAGCCACGCTCCTGCTCGGTCAGGGGACGCCCGCAGGAGGACAGAAGCAAAAGGAGCATAAACAGAATGCGCAAGGCCATGAGGTCAACCCTAGTGCGTCACTTGCGTTGCGCAAGGCGATTTCACGTAGACGTGGCCGGGCCGCAGCCGGTACTTGATCTGGCACAAGACCAAATCGGCACGATACCTTTACACGGGTCGAAAGATCTATCGGAGAGTCCATGTCCAGTTGGGTGCCATTCATATCAGCTTTGACGGCGTTTTTCCTAAGCCACGCCATTCCCGCGCGGGCACCGGTGCGGGCCAGATTGGTAAAGGTTCTGGGGCAAAAGGGGTATCTGCTGGCGTATTCGGCATTGTCCGTCATTGTCCTTTCATGGCCACTCGTGGCCGCAGCAAACGCGCCCTATGTCGAGGTCATCCCTCCGTGGCCTGCGCTGCGTTGGGTGCCGTTGGTCGTGATGCCGGTGGTGTGCTGGCTCGCGATGGCCGGACTGACCATCCGTAACCCGTTTTCGTTTGGTGGGCTGGGAAAGGCGGGTTTTGATCCGGACCGCCCCGGTATTTTGCGCACCACCCGCCATCCGCTTTTGGCGGCGCTGATGCTGTGGGCCGGGGCGCATCTTCTGGCGAATGGCAGTTTGTCTCATGTGATCCTGTTTGGCCTTTTCGCCGTTTTTGCCGCGCTGGGCATGACGTTGATCGACCGCCGGACGGCCCGGTCATTAGGCAAGGACTGGCCTCGCCTGTCGCGCAATACCGCACGGTTTTCGCTACGCGCGCCCTTACCTTGGCCGCCCATGCGCGTTTGGCTTGCTTCGCTTGCCGTCTTTACCGTTCTGATCGCCTTGCACGGTGCTGTGATCGGCGTCTCACCACTTCCCTGACGCAAGGAGTGGTCGACCCGCATATCTCGTGCTATCTGATATGCCGAAGTCTGACTTGTGAGGTCCAAAAATGCATCTGGCCTATGTTACCACCACTGATCGCGGCGCGACTGACCGCTTGTTAAGCGCCGTGGCCGCACACCTGCTGGCGCGTGGTGCCAAACTGGCGGGGGTCGTGCAGACCAACACGGAATGCACCGATAGCAGCAAATGCGATATGGATGTGCAGGTTCTGCCCGATGGCGAGACCATCCGTATCTCGCAATCCCTGGGCGAGCATGCGCGCGGCTGCCGTCTGGACCCTGCAGCGCTCGAGCAGGCTGTAGGACAGGTCATGGCAACGCTTGCCAATGACCCGCAGCTGATGATCATCAACAAGTTCGGCAAGCACGAGGCCGACGGGCGCGGTTTCCGCCCCGTCATCGCCGAGGCTCTGGCACAGGACATCCCCGTTTTGCTGGGCGTCAACGGGTTGAATGATGAGAAGTTTCAGGCCTTCACGGGCGGGGCGGCAGAACAGCTGACGCCGGATATTGAAGCGATTGTCAGCTGGTTCGAAAAGGTCTCAGCACAGCGGGCGGATGCCGCATAAGGGCAGCCTCACGTAGCGTAATGCGCTGATATCCTGACTTGTTTGGTTGTGCCTTGGCTGCAATCCTCTCTCTGGGAGGACAATAAGCATGTGGTCAAACTGGGCCGGGAACGAAACCGCCACAGCTCCGATTGCGCGCCCTGTGGGATTGGAACAGCTGCAGGCGACGGTGGCGGAGCCTGCAAACGTGCGGGTCGTTGGGGCAGGGCATTCCTTTACCCCAATCGTAGGCGGCGCCGAGCGGATATTGGATTTGTCGGAGTTGCATTTGCCTACGGTTGGACCGGTCGAAGATGGGCAGGTTTGGGTCAACGCAAATGCGCGTTTGCGAGATCTTTCTCCTGCTTTGGCCGAGCAGGGTGTGGCGTTCCGCAATCTGGGCGACATCAACACGCAGTCTCTGGCCGGGGCCGCGTCCACGGCTACTCATGGCACTGGTCGCACTTTGCCCTGCCTTGCGGCCGAGATTACTGATGCCAAGTTCATCGGTGCGAGCGGTGACATATTGACCACTTCGCAAATCCCGCTGGAGATGGCGCAGGTGACGCTGGGCTTGCTGGGTATTCTGACCGAGGCGCGGATCAATGTCGTGCCGAAATACAGTCTGCGCCGTCAAGTCACGCTGACCGATCTGCCGGATGTCTTGGCCAACATGCATCAGAACTGGGCCGAGAACCGGAATTTCGAGTTCTTTTACATCCCCTTCACCGGCAAAGCGGTCGAGCTGCGCCACGCCCTCACCGATGCCCCCGAAAGCAAAGCACCGCGCGATCTGGATATGCTGGCGGTCAAGGTGCTGAAGCTCGCCCGAAACGCGGGACGCTTCAGTCCCGGCCTGCGCAATCTTTTGCTAAACCTGCTCACGCTGGCCCAGTCGGATGAAGACTACGTGGGCGAAAGCTGGCGGGTGCTGTGCAGCGACAGGCATATACGGTTCAAGGAGATGGAGTATCATCTACCCGCCGATATCGCTGGTGATGTGTTGGCCGAGGTCTTTCGTCGTCTGGAGCGTGACCACAAGGACATCTATTTTCCGATCGAAGTGCGCCAGACAGCAGGTGACACAGCCTGCCTGTCACCGTTTCAGGGCGGCCCGCGGATCTCGATCGCACTGCACACGGATGCGGGTGAAGATCACAGCCGCTATTTCAACGCGCTAGAGCCATTGTTTCTTGAGGCTGGAGGGCGCCCGCATTGGGGCAAGATGCACAGTCTTTCCTACAAAGACTTGTCCGGCCTCTACCCGGATTTCGATCGCTTCTGCGCCCTGCGTGAGGAATTGGACCCACAGGGCAAATTCATGACGCCCGCCTTGGCCCGGTTGTTCCGGCCATGAACGATCCCTACCTCACCCGGTTGTCCGAGACTTTGCGCAAGTACGAGGTCGACCAGCCGGTCGTCGCAGTAGACCTGGATCGTGTTGAGGCAAATTGCCGGGCAGCACAGGCCGCAGCTGACCCAGGTCTGGACCGGCGCTTGGTCGCAAAATCTCTGCCTTGTCTGCCGTTGCTGGATCATATCCGCAGGCTGATTCCCAGCTCAGGCCTGATGAGCTTTTCCGAACCGATGCTGTCGGCTCTGCTGCAGGCAGAACAAGAGACAGATCATCTGATCGGAAAACCGCTACCCGTCACCTCTGCCGCGCGTGTGTTGCAGTCTTGTCCGGGCGCCGCAGACCGAGTGCAATGGCTGATCGACACCCCTGAACGCTTGCGCGAGTATCTAACCTTGGCGGAGACAAGCAAAACGGCGCTGCGTTTGTCGCTTGAGGTGGATATTGGTCTGCACCGTGGCGGGTTGAAGGTGGATCAGGTTGCCGCACTCGCACGGGTGATCTCGGCGCATCCAAACGCGCGTTTAAGCGGGCTTATGGGGTATGAGGCGCATCTGGCGAAGCTGCCTGGTTTCCTCAAGTCCCGCGCGAGCAATTCGAGCGCTAAGGCGTTTGCTCAAGCCGTGGCTTCGCTGCCTGAAGGTGCGGACTATTGCCTGAACACTGGCGGTAGCCTTACATTCCAGAGCTACCGCGCACCAGGGCCAGCCACCGAGGTTGCGTTTGGTTCGATCCTCGTGAAGCCATCCGATTTCGACCACGCGACCACTACTGGCTTTCAACCAGCTGCGTTTCTGGCCACCCCTGTCCTCAAGACCATGCCGTCAAACCCTCTGCCCGGATTGGAATTCCTACCCCAGCGCAAAACCCATATCGCGATCTTCGGAGGGCATTTCCCCGGCCAACCCGTACACCCCGGCGGGTTCACCTATTCCTCGGTCTTCGGGCGGTCGAGCAATCAGGAGGTTTGGACTGGCCGCTCTAGCCATGCCGTCAAACCCGGTGACATCGCCTTGATCCGCCCGAGCCAAAGCGAGGCTGTTCTGAACCTGTTCGGATCGGTTTTGGCAGTGCGAGAGGGGCAGGTGATCGCGGAATGGCCATGCTTGCCGAATTGACTCCGATAGCGCAGCGATACTTGTGCAATTTTTCGACCGTTTTTCACCGCGAAGCGCATTGAATTCGCAAAGCTATGGGCGTAGGTCTCAACGCGTGCCGACCACGTGTCGGCACAGGTTGCCCGCGTGGTGGAATGGTAGACACAAGAGACTTAAAATCTCTGGGCCGGAAGGCCGTGCCGGTTCGAGTCCGGCCGCGGGTACCACACACAGCTCCTTAGACCGGATAGTCGAGCCTTGTGATCAGCTGCCAGATATCTCGGTTCAGGGTGGACAGGTCTTCGACAACCTGTTCGATCTCGCGCAGGGCCTCACCGTCCAGAGTATCCGTGCGACCCATTTTTATGTCTGTTTTCCGATCCGCAATGCGCATCAGAATGGTCTTGGGATTGCCGCTTTCTGGATCGAAAGAATAGATGCAATGATTGAACCGGTTGCGAATGCCGGACAGTTTTCCAAGCCGTTTGGTGTGCTCCAGGATCGGGTCCCGAATGCCCTCGGGGCGGCCATCCATTTTCGCGAGCCGCTCAACCAGATCAATCCGGGCGCGGGTCGTGTTCAGGGTCAGAAATATGATTACGGCAGAGTCTTTGCTGGTTCCCGCCAGACCCGCAATTAGGTGGATCAGCAGGCTTTCGGTGTTGGTCCACATATAGTTCAACCGCCCCACCAGCAGGATCAGCCGATCAAACCGCTCTTCCACGAGATCAGCCAACACGGGGGCTTTGCGCATCAAACGGCGCAACCTCGAAATAGAAATGAGCGGCGGCGGTCCGGTTGCTGACCCCGATTTTGCCGACCACATTGTGCATATGCAGTTTGACGGTATGTTCCGTAATCCCCAGCCCGGCCGCGATGACCTTGTTGCTCTGCCCTTGAGACACCAGCCTGAGAACCTCCTTTTCCCGTTTAGTCAGCTTGTCGAAGAGTTCAACCTGCTGTGTGTCCGCAGGCTTGGGCGTTACAGATGACGCCGGTGCCTTGCACGGGTTCGCCTGAGGGCCTGCGACACAATCGGCGAGGAAGCTGGGCAGGTGAAGCTGCTCATGCATAAGGAGCCTCAGGATCGACCGCCACACATCAGGGGCGACGTTCATAGGCAGAAAGCCGATCTCGCCGTACCGGCTGCGATCCCAGCGTTCAAACAGATGCCGGGCTGCGGCGTCCTTGCGATAAGAAAACGCGAGGCATCCAAACGGAACCTGTGCCGCGTATTTACTTGGCCGTTCCAGCAGATCCTCCAGCATGACCTGATCTACGACCAGAACGCGGCTAGCATTTGCTTTGGCAGATGTTAGGTCGTCCAGTGAATCGAAACGCGATGCGCGAACGTCAAATTCGTTCTGGACGCTTCTGAGGGTCTGATTGGAGAGAAAAAGCTCTCGACCAATGAAGTGAATTGAAAGGTCTTCGGTCTTGATATTCTGGTAGGTGTAGTCACGCTCAGACGAGTCAATCATTACTGTCCCCCCCACTAAAAAACCGAACTGCAATTCGCAGTTTTTCACACAAGTAATTCGGGCAGTTCGAAAGCCGAAATAGTCTTAAAAATATAGACTTATTGTAGATGAAATGTAGGGGGTCAGCAACCGGATATTCGGATTTGATACTTGGTCCTAGAACCATTGATTAGGGTTGTGTTCCGGTGATTTCGGGTAAGTAGAGGGAATTCAACGGCTTCTTTCGTCTAAGACCAATCGGTAGGGTTTTAGGCCGGAATTTTTAGCGAAAATTCCGACCACTCTCGCAATATCCCCGGATTTCAACAGGCTAGACGTTCTAGAGCTTTTCGATAGCTTGGCAGCTTTGTCAAAGGCTGCGACGCTTCCTCTACTTCAGATTGCGAAGGTTTTTCCTTCAACGCCCGCTTTTCGCGCATTTTCGCGAATCTCTTTTCAGCGGGGACGTCGGCTTAGCCGGGAAAGGAGGTGCAGAAAGCTCGGAACCAACAGACCGCAGGGATATGCGCGTAGGCATACCGTGCGGATTTTTGTTTCAACCGCACGAGTAACCACCTTTGAGATGAATGGTGGTCAGGTGCGCCAATAGAGTGGAAATCAATATGTCTGACCGTAGAATTCTATCCCCAGTCACAACCGTCGAAGAAATTGATGTTGAAGACATGGACCCGGTCGTTGAAGACCCGGGTGTTGAAGATCCTGAATTGGAGATGGCTGAAAACGCCCAACAGCAGCAACAGCAACAACAACAGTCTGTCGACAACACAAACGGCGGTGACGACAGCAACACCAATGGTGGCAACGACAGTAACACCAATGGTGGAAACGACAGCAACACGAACGGTGGCAATGACAGCAACACCAATGGTGGCAATGACAGCAATACCGTTCGCGACAATGGCAACAGCACCAATGACAACGTGAACCGGGTCGATATCGACTTTGGTGAAGGCGAGTGGATTCCGCGCGACGATGACAAGGTCGACGTGGACATCGGCGACGATGCCTCGACCGGTGACGTGATCACGGCCGGAGACGACGTGAACTATGATCCCGGTGACGATCTGAACCTGGATATTTCGTTGAACGGCGAAGGCAATGACATGGCCTCGTTCAACAACCAGTATGCCAGCCTGACGGACAATGACACGCTGAACGGTGCGACCGTGTCCAACTCCGGTACCTTCGAACAGAATGGTGATGCCAATGGCGGCACCGCGACTGCAGAAGAGGGTATCGACACATCGTCCGATGGTGGAGCGTCTGGCAGCGGTGGCACCAGCCATGGCGGTGATGCGTGGGGTGATACCCATGGCAGCACTTCGATGGCCCTCGGTGGCCACTCCGGAGATGCAAACGGCGCGGCAACCGGTGGTGCGGGCGCAAGCTCGGGCGAAGCGAATAACGGCAGCATCGGTCTAGGCCTGTCAGGGGCGCAGTCGGATGGTGACGGTACTGGCGCCGCTGGCGGCAACGCCAACAGCACCTCGAACGCGACGAACTCCGGAACGTCCAGTGCAAGCAGCTCTGGCGATGGTGGAGAAGGCGGCGCGGCTGGATCTCTGGGCCTTGGTGTTGGTCTTGGTCTGTCCGGCTCGAACGCGAGCGGCAATGCGGATGGCGGCGACAATACCTCCGATTCGATGGGAACTGGCCTTGGTCTGGCGGGCACTGATGCGTCTGCACAAGGCTCGAACGCTGGCGACGGCAATGCACAATCCAGCGGTAGTGCCGACAACACAAGCTCTGGCAGCAACCAGGCCAACGGCGCGACCGCTGGCAGCAACAATGCTGCGGGTATCGCGGGTGCTGGCGCTATGGGGGCCAATGACGCTGATGGCGGCAATGGTCCGGGCGGTAGCGGCTCCGGTGGTACTGGGACCGGTGGTAACGGTCCGGGCGGTGACGGGACTGGCGGTAACGGGCCGGGCGGATCTGGCACTGGTGGCGACGGACCGGGCGGTTCGGGCACCGGTGGTAACGGACCGGGCGGCACAGGTTCCGGCGGTAATGGTCCGGGTGGTGCTGGCCCAGGTGGCACAGGCTCTGGCGGAGCCTCTGGAACAGCCGAGGGCGCACTTTCTGCACTGAACCAGCAGAATCTTGGTCTTGGTCTGAATCTGGCCGATCCTGATCCGACAACGGGCGGTGGCGGCACAGCCGGAGATGCAACTGGAACCGGTGGCGCCGGATCTGGCGGAGCAGGCTCTGGCGGCAATGGCCCCGGTGGCGCAGGCTCTGGCGGTAACGGTCCGGGCGGCACAGGTGCCGGCGGAAATGGTCCTGGCGGTGCGGGTTCGGGCGGCAATGGTCCGGGCGGTGCAGGCACCGGTGGCATGGGCATGGGCGGGAATGGTCCCGGCGGTGCAGGTGCTGGTGGTGCAGGCGGTGGCCGCGTTGACACAAGTTCGGACGCGCAAGGCGTTGGTGATCAGTCTGCGACAGGTCCTGACATCTCGCAAAGCCCGGGTGACGTGACAGGTGCAACCAACAACCTGCAAACCCCGGACGGATCGGGCGGCGGCGGCGGCAGCAATGCGACCGATGGCACGGCCGAAGCAACCGGAACCGGTGAATCGACCGCCGAAGGTACTGGCGGTGCAGGTGGGATGACCTCGCCGACGTCGAGCTCGGCCGGTAGTGGTGCTGGATCTGCGGATGCGACCAATACCGCTGGCGATGGTGGTGACAATGAGGTGTTTGCAGAAGCTGACACCGATGGAACCGCTGACAGTCTGGCCGAAGCGATTGCCGGGTATGGCGGCGCGGGGTCTGCTGACAACGATGCGACCTCGACTGGAACCGGCAGCGCGACGGGATCGGCAATGTCCGGTGACGGCGGCTATGGTGGAGCGGCCACAGCGGCTGGCGGCACCAGCGGCGCGGTCATGGGAAGCTCGACCGGCGGCATGACAAACGGTGCAACCAATACCGGTGGCGAAGCCTCGGGCGCCAATTCTGGCGCAGGTGGTGCAGGCGGAAACGCCGGTACCTGGGGCTCTGACAACGGTGGCGATGGCATTGTGAACGGCGAATCCTATGCCTCGGCTGCGGCTGTTGTGGATACGGCGGCGTTCAACCAGTCGATCGTCATGGGCGCAAACGTCCTTGGTAACTCGGTCGATACGACCATGGTCGGCGGCTCGATGACGTCGTCCTACGCCAGCGACGATACCGAGGTCTAAGACCCGTTTCGGGCTCTGCCATTTTCAGAGCCCGAGCTTTTTTCAAAACCGCCGGGGGCGCGCCACGTGGCCCCGGCTTAGCAAACCCAAAGCGGAAATTTTCGGCCGTAGCGGGTGACAAGGAACCTTAATATGTCCCTCGACAGTATTACTGAAACGATTGCACATTTTGTTGGAACTTTTGAGCTGACAATCGAACAAGGACGATTGAGAGACCAGTATGAAGAGTTCACCGCGCTACGGCGGAAAGTCGAACTTGAAGATCTGTCAGACCCCACAAGAATTGAGGTCAAGGCCACGTTGAAGGCCGATCCGGGCGACTATGCCCCGATCCCTTTCAAATTCAACACACCTCCGGCCGAACTGCCACCACCACCCCCGACAAACGGCCCGAACTATGAGACAAACATTTTCCTCGACCCACCAGAGGGTCCTTCTGAGGCGGTACGCGAGGCGGCATTGGGTCCGTCGGAAGCACCGCCTTTGATGCTGTTCCAGGTTCAGAACGAACTGATTGGTTCAGCAGTTACCTACACGTTCCAAACACTGTTCCTGCGCGACAATGACGTCGTCGGAGAAGGGGAGTTCCGCGATGTCGGCGCCCTGATCAGTGCAGGGCAGGACATGCTCGAGGCCGCCCTGACATTCCATGCGGTGGCGGCGCCGTCCTTTGCGTTGGCCGATTATGCGTCGCTTGAACTGCTCTCTGAGATTGCCGAGCAGATTGTGAACCCGATGAACTCCGAGATCGAAGGTGTCACGGTTCACCAGTTCCACGGCGAAGACGCCGTCGGTGTGATCATAAACGGCGAAAAGGTTGAAGAGGCTCTGGAATGGGACGACCTGCTTCCGGCCTATCACCACCCAGATGAGGAAACCGAAACGCCGGATATGCTGCCCGTAGAATGGGACCGCTCGGATGACGAAGAATTTGCCGACGGCCATATGGTCATCGCGGGCGGCAACCTTGCGGTCAACGAAGTGGCGGCAACGATTGCCTGGATTGATGCGCCCTACATAGCCGTAGGCGGCAAGGCGATGGATTTGACTGTGATCAGCCAGGTCGCTGTGATTTCCGATTGGGACCAGATCGAAGAAGGCGGTAGCAGCGGAACCAAGGTGGTGCAGTCAGCCTCGGTCGGCGTTGAAGCGAAAGCTGCCTTTTGGCTGAACCAGGCCGAGGGGGCCGAAGGGCAACCCGCCTTTGCCTCGGTCGATTGGATCAGCGGCGATCTGGTCGTTGCGAATTTCATCAAGCAAGAGATCGACGCCACGGATATCGACCACATACAGGCCGAAATCTCGGCAAGCACGACGCTTTATGCGATGGGCGACAACCAGATGGTCAACGTCACCGAGATTGTCCAGCTGGGCAGCTACTATGATGTGATCATGATCGGCGGCAATATGATATCCGTCGATATGCTGTTCCAGACCAACGTGTTAGTGGATGACGATATCGTAACGGGCGGCTCGATCTCGGCGCAGGGTGATGAAAACCTTGTCATGAACGAGGCCTCGGTGTCGAAAACGGGTGAGGACAGCCACCAGGAGCTGCACCAGGATATGGCTAATGCCATGGCGCTGGGTGAAGCAGACATGGACGCGCTTGAGGACGCATTGCTCAACGATCCCATGTTCGCAGGGATGGAGCAGATCCGTGCCCTGAAAATCGAGGGCGATCTGCTGCAAGTCAACATCATGGAACAGGTCACCATGCTGCTGGATCAGGACGATGTGCATGTGTCCGGGCCCAAGGCTGCCGAGACGGAAATCACCGCGGGCAGCAATGCTCTGCTGAATGCGGCGAATGTTGCCAAGGCCGGGATCGACTCGGTGGTGATGGCGGCTGAGGAGACCTATTCAGATCTGCTCCTGCATCAGGCCAGCTTGTATGATGTGCCGGATCAGGAGGGCGTCTCTGAGCTGACAAATGATGCCATCGCCGTGTTGATGGAAGAGGCCAATAGCGAGCTGGCCAAGATCCACGAAACCGTCGCCAAACAAACAGCCCCGACCGAGATGGCGGGCGCTGACGACGGCCTGCAGACCATGCTGGCGTGATTTCCCGTAATTTTAGCGAGTGACCGAAAGGTTAGTTTATGTCGATTGTGTTTTCGTCGCGCCGCACCATCTGTTCCAGCCCTTTGGATCGAAATGGCGGCGTTGCCGTGTCCGAGGCGCCGCGTACCGAAAAGGGATCGAATACGCCGCAAGAACCCAAAGATTCAACCCTGCTTCTGCTGCATGATGCGCTGCGCGTCGATACGCCAGACGCGTCGCGGGGCGAGGAGCAAATGGCAGCTAAGTCTTGTACTGCAGAACCAAAGAACACTCACCGCGCCGATTCTCCCCTTCGGCGCGAACAGCCGCAACCTTCGCAAGATACGACCTCTGAAGGTGGCGGCGCTGGGGTGGCCGAAGCCGAGGCCTCTGATCCTTTTGACACCAACATACCCAAAGCGCGTAAGACCCCCTCTGCGCGCACAGATGGTGGGGATCGCATAGGCACTACGATTGAGGCCAAGGCAAACGAGCCGTTGCCGCCGACCAAATCTGGTGGTGGTGACGGCAATGGGCCACCCCACACCTTTCACAAGCGAACCCCGCCCGAGGATTTCCGGCGCACGTTGCGGGTTTCGATGCGCGCGATCTACCGTAATCTGGTGTTCGTTCTGGTGCTGACTTGTGCCACCAATATTTTGATCCTTGCTATTCCGATCTACCTTTTTCAGATCAGCGACCGGGTCCTGACCAGCCGGTCCCTAGATACGCTGATCATGCTGACCACGATCGTTGCCGGTGCGGTGATCTTTCAAGCGGCATTTGATGCGGTCCGTAGGTTCATGCTGATGCGCACGGCGGTAGAAGTGGCCGCACGGTTGGGTGCCCCGGTGCTGAGCGCTGCGGCCCATGCCTCATTGCATGGGAACGGGCGCGAGTATCAGACGCTGGGTGATCTGCAGCAGGTGCGAGGTTTCTTGGTCTCGGGCACGTTGATCTCATTTCTTGATGTGCCCTTTGCACCACTCTTCATCTTGATGATCTTTTTGGTGCATCCGCAGCTTGGCATGATCGTTGTCGTAACGGCCCTGTTGCTGATGACGATTGCCCTGATCAACCAGAAAACGACCGCGAAACCGTTTGCCGAGGCTAATAAGGCCCAGTCCATGGCGAACCAGCATCTGGATTCGATGTCGCGCAATAGTCAGATCATCAACGCGCTTGCGATGATCCCTGAGGCCGTCCGGATCTGGGGCCGCGACACCGCGCAATCGCTGACCTGGCAGGTGCGTGCGCAGGATCGCAACGTGATCTTCGCCGCCATTTCGCGGGCCGTGCGTCTGCTGACTCAGATCGCCATCTTGGGGTGGGGGGCGTTTCTGGCGCTGCAAGGTGAGATCACCGGCGGCATGGTCATCGCAGCCTCGATCATCGCCGGGCGCGCGTTTGCTCCTATTGAAGGCTCGATTGAAGGGTGGAACGGCTTCCTGCTAACCCGTGGGGCCTATGGGCGGATCAACGCGCTCCTGTCCAATTCCGCGCTTCAGTTCGAAAAACTGCGCCTGCCGCGTCCCGAAGGGCGGTTGGATGTCGAACGCCTGCTTTACGTTCCCGGAGGGACTAAACGCGTCGTGCTGAACGGGATCACCTTCGCGCTCAATCCCGGTGAGACGCTGGCGATCATCGGCAATTCCGGCGCGGGCAAGACGACGCTAGGCAAGACGCTTGTGGGCTCGATCCTGCCGACTTCGGGCAGTGTGCGGCTGGACCTGATGGACATCCGCAACTGGGACCCGCGCCAGTTTGGTGAAAGCATCGGCTACCTGCCGCAGGACGTGCAGCTGTTCCCCGGTACCATCAAGGACAATATCGGTCGGATGCGAGAGGACGCGACGGACGAACAGATCCACGACGCTGCCGTTCTGGCCGATGTCCACAACATGATCGCAACCCTGCCGCAAGGATATGAAACCGTGGTCGCCGCTGACGGATCGCCCCTGTCGGGCGGGCAGAAACAGCGCATTGCTCTGGCGCGCGCCTTCTTTGGCAATCCGCGTCTGGTGGTGTTGGATGAGCCGAACTCGAACCTCGATGTGGCGGGGGATCAGGCGCTGGCACGGGCGATTGCGCAGGCCAAGGACAGCAAGATCACTGTCGTTGTGATTACGCAAAAGCCGACACTTCTCAATGTGGTGGACAAGATCATGCTGCTGACCGATGGGCGTGTCGCCTTGTTCGGCCAGCGTGAACAGGTACTGCAGCAACTGAATGCGCCACGAAAACAACCTGGCATTGAAGGCCAGCAGGGGGGCTGATCATGAACGATATCGTACCCGTCAATACGTCTCCGTCCGAGCCGACCGTCTGGTATTCCGAAGTGCCGCGCTCAATCAATCGTCTGATCGTGGTGGGGTTCGTGATGCTTGTCGTATGCTTCGGTGGCTTCGGCGTCTGGGCCTTCAGCGCGCCGTTGGCGGCCGCCGTCATCGCGCAAGGCAGCTTTGTTGCCACCGGTCGGAACAAGATCGTCCAGCACCTTGAGGGTGGGATTATCGAGGATATCAAAGTCTCGGAAGGTGAGGCCGTGCAGGCCGGTCAGGTACTTATGACGCTGGATCAGACCTCAGCTGAGGCCAATGAGAGAGAGCTGTTCATTCGCAAGATCCGCCTGCAAGCAATGACCGAGCGGTTGCTGGCAGAATATGGCGAGCGCGAAAAGCTCAACTTCTCCCCCGACCTGATTGAGGCATCAAATGATGTTGAGGTGATGACGATCCTCGATGGCCAACGGCTCAGCTTTGATGTCTCGCGCAAAACGCTGCTGAACGATGTCGCGCTTCTGGCGCGCAACATGGAGGCTTTAAGGATCCGCGCCAGCGGGTTTGAGGCTCAGTTGAAAAGCATGCAGAGACGCTCGGAGATCTTGCAAGAAGAGTTCGAGACAAAGGAAGCCTTGTTCGAAAAAGGGTTGGTGCGCAAAGGCGATCTTAACACGATCCGCCGAGTTCAGGCCGAGGCCGATGGTCAGCAGGCCCGCCTGCAGGCCGAAGCCGCCGAGATTAACCAGATGCTGTTGAAATACGAGGAACAGATCTCCCGCACCCGTTCAGCCTATCGCGAGGCAGCGCTAGATGAGCTGGGAGTTATCGAAGCCGACCTGGAAAGTGTGCGTGAGAAATCCCGACAAGCCCGCAGCGTTCTGGCCCGCGCGGTCGTGCGCGCGCCCGTCACCGGAACCGTTGTGCGCCTTCACTACCACACACCCGGCGGCGTGATCGAAACCGGCGAGCCCATCGCCGAGATCCTGCCCGCCGACGCCCCGCTGATTATCGAGGCGCAGATACCCCGCACCGAGATTGACAGCGTCGTTACCGGCCAGGACGCGACGGTGCGCCTGATCGCGCTCAATCAGCGCACAACCCCGGTTCTGAGCGGTCAGGTCTTCTATGTCTCAGCCGACGCGCTGGTCGAGGATTCTCAAGGCGTCCCGCAAGAGGTCTATCTGGCGCGCATCTCACTGACACCCGAGGAATTGAAACGCGTCCGGGGGTTCGTGCCCACTCCGGGTATGCCGGCCGAGATCATGATCCAGACCGAAGAACGCACTTTTGCCGCCTATATCGCCAAACCTGTCTCAGACAGCATGTCTCGGGCATTTCGCGAGCAATAGGGCGATTTGGCTACACCAACCCGTCGTCGCATGCTAACCCTTGCATGTGTAGGCAACTAGGGGCCGGTGCAAATGCCACTAACAGTCAAGGATATGATGGAAGCGGCTAATGCCGTAGTCCCGCGTATCGGTGTGGATCAGGCCAACGCGCTGATCGGGGACGGCGCGTTGCTGCTTGATGTCCGTGACGTGGTCGAGCTTCAGCAGTCGGGTCGTGCAACCGGCGCGCATCACATCCCGCGCGGCATGCTTGAGTTCCGCGCCGATGACACGCTGAAATCCCATGATCCCGAGCTGCAAAAGGACCGGGCCACTATCCTCTATTGCGCCGCCGGAGGGCGTGCGGCGCTGGCAGGGAAGCTCCTCAAGGATATGGGCTATGACGAGGTCTACAACCTTGGCGGCCTGGCAGATTGGGTCAATGGCGGCGGCGAGACTGTGTCCGCCTAAAGGCGCAGGTTATGCGTTCAGGAAAGCCCTGACGGCGGCCTCAAATTCACGGGGCTTTTCGGCGTGCAGCCAATGCCCGGCCCCCGGGATTTTGGCAAAACGCGCGGCGGGAAACAGGGTTTTGATCTTGTCGCGGTGTTCGGGCAGAACATAGTCGGAATTGGCCCCGGCCAGAAACAGCGCTGGGCCATCCCAATGGGCGTCTATTTCGGGGAACCCCATAATCTTGGGCATCTCCGATGCCAGAGCATCAAGGTTCAGAAGCCAGCGTTTCCCCTCGATATCCAGTGATTGGGTAAAGAAGCTTTGCAATGCCGGATCAACCCCTTGCTCTGCCAGCTGTTCCGCCGCGTCGGACCGGCGCGCAACCCGCGAGAAATCGACCGCGCGCATCGCCTCAATGAACTGGATCTGGCTATGGCCGTAGGTCACTGGCGCGATATCGGCGACCACCATTTTTCGAACCAGATCCCCGTGTTGCAAAGCCAACATCATGGCCGCCTTGCCACCCATCGAATGCCCCACCACATCGGCTGATCCGCCAAGGCTCTCGATCACTTCCGCCAGATCGGACGCCAGATCAGGATAGTCGTGCTCATCACTCCACAGGCTCTGCGAGTGGTTGCGCATGTCGACGGCAATCACCTGCCGCTCGTCGGAAAGCCGCCGCGCGATAACGCCCCAGTTGCGGGCCGAGCCATAAAGCCCGTGCGCAATCAACAGGGGTGGGTTGTCCGTCGGGTCGCCATGGATGATCGTATTCAGCATAGTCTTGTGATACGCGCGACTGCACCGAACAACCAGCCCCATTGTCGCCCCTTCGCAGGGCGGTTAAGTTGTCCCGTCAGGAGGCGCCGATGACCCAGGAAACAGACATCCAGACCCAGATTGCGCAGACCATTCAGTTGCTGCGCAAGAAACTGGGGGTCAAGGACAAGACGCTGATCGCCTCGGTACGCCGCGCCAAGCGACGTTTGCCGCGCAATGTTTACAAGCAGGCCATGGTGTTGGCGCAAGCCGAACCGATGGCAGAACATCCGAAACTGCGTCTGGTTCTGGACGGGCCGAAGCTTGAGAAAGCCTCGGATGAAGTGCAGAACCATCTGAATGCCATCAATTTGGCGGACCGTCGATTGGGTTGGTTTCTGAGCTTTCTTGGCTCGGTCGCGTTGGGCCTGATCGCTTTGGCGGCATTGGCGATGATTGTGCTGCGCTGGCGCGGGTACATCTGACCAAAACGATATTGCAAATAAAAACGGCGCCATTTTTCTGGCGCCGTTTTCTTTTTCGGTTTCCGGTAAGAATTACAGGTTCGGATAGATAGGGAAACGGGCGCAGAGATCGGCGACTTCGGCTTTGACCTTGGCCTCGACCTCGGCGTTGCCGTCTTCGCCATTGGCGGCGAGGCCGTCGACCACTTCGATGATCCAATCCGCGATCTGGCGGAATTCGACCTCGCCAAAGCCGCGCGTGGTGCCGGCGGGCGAGCCCAGACGGATGCCCGAGGTGATGGTCGGCTTCTCAGGGTCAAACGGCACGCCGTTCTTGTTGCAGGTGATATGCGCGCGGCCCAAGGCCTTCTCGGTCGCGTTGCCCTTCACGCCTTTGGGGCGCAGGT